>CAZBFT010000044.1:5418-7277 GCA_964491465.1 uncultured Pseudomonadales bacterium | reverse complement strand
TTCCGTTGCCCGCCACGAACAGTTATAGTGCCAAGGCTGCTATAGTATTAAGAGTATGCGGAGTATCGTAATTACCGGAGGACACCACAACGCAGCCCTGGTTGTTGCCAAACTTCTCCACGAGCACAAGGTCGAAGTTACCTGGATTGGTCATCGCCATAGTAGCCGTGTAGATCTCGCCGATAGCTCAGAGTACATCGAGGTGCAAGCGGCGGGTATCCCTTTTCACAATCTGAATGCCGCCCGACTGCTACCGGACATCCGCGAAATCTTCCGTTTCCCCCTCGGCTTGTGGCACGCCCATCGATTGCTCCGTCGCCTACGTCCCGACGCCGTTCTCAGTTTTGGCGGGTATTTGGGAGGAACCGTCGCCTTAGCTTCTTCACTCCTGGGGATCCCCATCTACCTCCACGAGCAAACCATCTCCGCCGGCAAGGCCAATAAGTTCATCGGCCGTCTAGCCGCGAGAATTTACTTAACTTGGCCAGACTCCACCCGCTATTTTCCCCCGTCAAAAACGCAAGTCGTCGGTTTGCCACTGCGGCCTGGTGTGTTAAATAAATCTCGCAAATCATTTTTTACTCGCCGCAAACCCACTCTTCTGGTCATGGGAGGCAAACAGGGGGCACACGTGCTTAATCAATTTGTTTTCTCTCACCTGCCCGAGCTACTCACTCATTTCAACGTCCTTCACCAAACCGGCACCAACACGGCGACGGGAGACTACATTCATGCCGTGGCTCTCCAAGAGTCCTTAGGCAGCCTTAGCGACTGCTACTTGCCGGTCGGCTACATCTCCGAAACCGAAATCGGTCGTTATCTCCATAGTAGCAATCTCTATTTTGGTCGTTCCGGCGCCCATATCTGCTATGAACTAGGAGTTGTTGGCCTCCCTGCGGTCTTGGTGCCTCTTTATTTTACCCACGATCACGAACAGCACAAAAATGCTCAGGTTCTAGCCCAAGCCGGTTTGGCCCAAATCCTGGTGCAATCAGAACTATCGTTACCCCATTTTTTGGCTGCCTCCCAAGCCATTTTGGCCCACCACTCGCCTCCACTCTCCCTCCCGCTCGACGCCGCTATCACCATGACTACCGATCTACTCTCTCACGTTTATGGAAAATAAGTCCGGCACCTCTTTTCGACATTCTCGTTACTTCGTGATCACCCGGGATTACGTCCTTCCGGTATTGATTATTTTGTCCTGTCTCTCTGTATGGTGGTTGGCACTCATTTCCCCCCTGTTTGCCATCCGGTCTATCGATTGCCAGATCGACTACCATCCTTGTGTGGCCGAAAATTTGTTGACCGAACTGAGTAGCTACCGCGGACACAATCTGTTGGATTTGGACACGGCGGCCATCGTCTCTCGGCTGATCAGCGCTGACTTTACGATCCGCGAAGCGATAGTAACCAGAATTATCCCCCATACGCTAAGGCTCGACCTTACCTCGGTCTTCCCGGTTGTCGCCGCCAAGGTAGCTGACCCGCCGATTTGGGTAATCTTTGATCAAGAACTGCAAGCCATTGGTACTCGTACCGTCGACCCCAATGTGCCCACCGTCACCATGTCCGAACTTAGTCATATCCAAGTCGGATTTGTCCCTACCGATGCTACCTTATTAGCGGGCTTAACGTTGGCGAAAGTGGTCGGAACCGAAATCCCCACGCTCAAAAGCCTCGACGTCCAAGGCGACCTTGCTACCCTTTCTTTGTCAGGCGGGTTCGTTGGTCTCATGAGCCTTAAGCAAGATCCGCTCCCGCAAATTCGAGCCTTGCAGGCGGTCCTGGGTAACGCTACAATTTTAGCTGGAGTCCACGTTATTGACGTCAGGTTCAGCCAGCCTGTGTTAAGATAA
>CAZBFT010000044.1:1464-5408 GCA_964491465.1 uncultured Pseudomonadales bacterium | reverse complement strand
AGATAAAACTGTATGAAAAAATCTACCCAAATCACCGCGGTGGACATTGGGAGTAGCAAAATTACCTGTGTGATTGCCACTCGGAGCGTCGAGGAGAGCGCCCTCCGTGTCGTCGGTGTCGCCAGCGTTCCCAGTAAGGGCATTCGCAAAAGCCAAATCGTCGATATCGAAGACACAATTGATGCGGCCACTACCGCTGTCGAAAGCGCCGAACGCATGGCCGGTCTGGCTGTCCGTTCTGCAGTCGCTTCCATTTCCGGCATCCATATTAGTTCCCAAAACAGCAAAGGCCTGGTGGCCGTCCAAAATCCCGATGGGGAAATTACCCCACTCGATGTTGATCGCGTGGTCGAAGCCGCCAAAGCCGTCCCCCTCGAAGCCTCGCGGGAAATTCTGCACGTGGTTCCCCGCGTGTTCCTGGTCGACAATCAAGACGGGATCCGCGATCCGGTCGGCATGTCTGGAGTCCGGCTCGAGGCCGAGGCACATTTAATCACCGGCAGTTCCGTCAACACCAAAAACCTGACCAAAGTCATGAGCGAAATCGGGGTAGATACCGAAGGAGTCACTTTTGCCGGCTTGGCCTCGGCTGCCAGCACTCTGAGTGACACCGAAAAAGAACTGGGGGTAGTCTTGGTTGATATCGGTGGCGGGACTACAAGCGTCTGTGTTTATGTGGATGGGGCTCTCAGCCACTCGGCAGTCATCCCCGTCGGAGCCAAAAACATCACCAACGACCTGGCTATCGGCTTACGTCTTTCCCTAGACTCCGCCGAGATCATCAAACGTAACTTGGCCGAAGGAGTAGGGGGGCCCAAAGTTCTCGACCCCAAAAACCCTCAGAGCAAAAAACAAGCCGACGAGATTGACCTGCACAAACTGGGGCTCAAAGACACTCCCCGCAAAATTTCCCGCAAAGCCGTGGTAGAGGGGATCGTGCGTCCCCGCCTCAACGAATTGTTCGAGCTAATCAAATCCGAGCTGCTCAAAGCCAATTTGGGAGGCAAAACCCCGGCCGGTCTTGTCCTAACCGGCGGCGGCTCTCTTACCTATATGATCGAAGACTCGGGTCGCAAAATTTTGGGCATGCAGTCCCGCGTAGCTACTCCGACAGGCTTAACTGGTTTGATCGACGAGATCAAATCACCCGAATTTGCGACCGTCACTGGCCTGGTGCTGCTGGCCGACAAAACAACAGTGACCAAGCCAAGTAACAATCTTCGTCTACCTCAGTTCAAACTTAGCCTGCCCGGAAGTGGTTTTGGTAAAAAAATCATGGACTTTATCAAGTCCTTTTTACCATAAACGTATTATTGTGAGCTAGTACGACTCTCTGCCCTGAGATACTTGATCATGTTACAATAAGGAAAGTCTATGGGTCTAGTCAAACCAGATATTAACGCCGTTGCAAAAATCAAAGTCATTGGAATTGGTGGTGGTGGTAACAACGCCGTGAGCTCCATGGTCACCACCGGGAAAATCAAAGGAGTGGAATTTGTCGCGGTCAACACCGATAGTCAAGCCTTGCTCAACAATCCTGCTCCCGTGAAACTCCAAATTGGGGAGAATCTAACCAAAGGCTTGGGTAGCGGGGCAGATCCCGAGGTGGGCCATCAAGCTGCGGAAGAGTCGCGTGAAAAAATCAAGGAATTACTGGTAGATACCGACATGGTCTTTATCACGGCCGGCATGGGTGGTGGGACCGGGAGCGGCGGCGCACCCATCATCGCCGAGCTCGCCAAAGAGGCTGGGGCGCTGACCGTCGCTGTGGTTACCAAACCCTTTGCTTTTGAAGGTATTCGCCGCATGAGTGTCGCCGACGACGCACTGGAGGAACTCAAAGAAAAAGTCGATACTCTGATCGTCATCCCCAATCAAAAACTCCTCGACGTGGTTGATAAAAAAATGACACTGCAGGAAGCTTTCCGGGTCGCCGACAGCGTGCTGGGGCAGGGGGTCCAGGGAATTTCCGATTTGATCACCGTGCCAGGCCTTATCAATGTCGACTTTGCCGACGTCCGGGCCATCATGACCGACGCCGGCACTGCTCTCATGGGAGTAGGCTTGGGTACCGGGGAAAACCGCGCCCAGATGGCCGCCCGCACTGCCATTTCCTCTCCTCTACTTGAGGTTAAAATTGACGGCGCTCGCGGCATCCTGTTTAACATTACCGGTGGTCCCGATTTGACCATGTCTGAAGTCAGCGAGGCTGCCGAGATGATCAGTACCCACGCCGACCCCGACGCCAACATTATTTTTGGCGCCACGATCGACGAGGCGATGGGTGACCAAATCAAGATTTCAGTCATCGCCACAGGTTTTGACTCGGTCCGCTCCGGCTTCGCCGCTCTCCAGGCCGCCGGCGCCAACGCCCGCATTCACTTTGACGATTCCACTCCCAGTAACACCGCTCCCTCCACCACAGCCGACGACAACGACGACGATGACGACAACACCCCTCCCGGTACACCACCCAAATCCGACGATTCAGACCCATTTGATATCCCCGCATTCCTAAGACAGACCTAATCTAGCCAACCTTTCAACTTCTTAACGAAACCGACTTCACAAGTCGGTTTTTTTGTATGTCTTATATACACATATATTGTATCAAACTATGTCAAGCAAAAGAGACAAATACAATCAGATAGAAAAACTCCAACGTAGATTCTACGAACAGGATTTCGTTATCTTGGTTGTCCACCTCATAGAAACTGGCCGAATGAATCAGGTAGAGATAGCAAAACTCCTAGGAATTGATAGCTCAGTAATTTCCAAACGTATTAGTCGCTACAAGCAGGAGCAGGAATGAACATACCTTCCGCGCAGCTCAAAATCTGGATCCCTGGCCAAAACTATGTCGCACAGGGCAAAGTCTGCGAGTTTGAGGGGAAGATGGCTTACCTCGCCGAAATGTCCGCCACCAAGTGGTTCCGCAACTACTCAGGATATGCCATCGCCAAAAGATTATTAGATTCCTTCAAAAAGATCAAATTCAACCCGGTTATTGTTTACTACCGCCTAGACCTAAATACCTACTACACCACGACTCGCAACACTTTCGTCAAAAAAGGAATCCTAGTCGGTTATGGCGGTCACTCCCAATATGTCCTACCCATTACGAATTGGAAAGCTCACGAGGGGAAGCCAAGTGTGCCAAAGGACTTCCCATCACTCTCACTCACTGATTGGGAGAAACAGGTCAAATTAGGGCAATCAGTCACCCCTACGCCAGAAGTTGTCGAGGATTTCACTATTCCTGATTCAGTTCGCCTTACTCTTCGCGAAAATTTCTATAACAAGTTCCCCGAACTAAGGAGGGCAAATGGCTGAAGGTAGGATGCTCAAAAAAAGGATTTCGTTTAGTGAAAGGGTTAATAGCCTCTCATACGAAGCCATGCTTATCTACACGTGGTGCATTCCCCATACTGACGACGTGGGACTCATTCCTAGATCTCCTCGCAAGCTCCGAGCCATCGTCGCTCCTATGTGGGATATGGGCGTGGAACCGTTTGGAATCCAAGTGGAATCCATAGCGAAGTCAGGTCTTTTTGTACCTTACCAGCATGGAGACCAGGAATTTTACTACATAATCGGCCACGCAAAGGAGCAAACGCTAAAGCGGGACCGCAAACCTCATTCTCACATCTTGGACATAACAGAATGGAAACAGGTGGAATCCATTTGGAACCAGTTGGATCCAGTTGGAAACCTAAAGGAAGTAAAAGGAAAGGAAGTTAAAGTAAGTGAGAGAGAGGGGATCACCACCCTCAATGAAAAGGTTTGTGGGGACATTGCTGAAAAATATTCAGTTTCGTTAAAAGCTGTTAGGGGTGCTAGAGATGGCCTGATTTTGCACTGTAGGAAAAACGCTAAGGAGTTCGCCGACTATCCAGCTGCCCTTGAAGACTGGGTGCGTCGCGATATAGACAACAAAAAGATCG
>CAZBFT010000044.1:0-1454 GCA_964491465.1 uncultured Pseudomonadales bacterium | reverse complement strand
ACTCGCTCCACTCCCATGCCCAACCTACCAGAACCTACCCCTGAAGAGAAAGCTGTGACTCATAAAAAAATATTGGAGATCAAGGCGAAAGCCAAGATTAAATCGATATGAGAAAAAGACGCGCATTCAAGCCCGAACTAGCAGGGGTCAAGCTTTTGCTCTTCACCGTCGCAGTAGGTACATTCATTAACTGGCTCTACACCGAGCCACAGCCACCTATCAGCCCACTAGCACACGCCCAAGTTCTTATTCAGCCGGAAGCGGTGGGAGATGCTGAGAGTCATGCCCCTGCCGCTAAGCCGGAATTTACTACCGACGACATGAGTACCTATATCTCCCAAGCTGTTCAAGAATTCTTACCTGCTCACCAATCCGAGTCACTCATGATCATGCACTGCCTAGCCCACCGCGAGAACAGCCACGCCGCCAATCGTGACTGTGGCGACTCTGGACTAGCTTGTGGACCATTCCAGTTTCACCCAGAGACATGGGCTGGATACCGCAAATTGATGATCAAAGCTGGCGTAGCGACTGAGCTCAGTGATCGCTACGACAAAAAAGAATCCGCTCGCACCACCGCGTGGGCGATCTCCACCGGACGCGCTTACGCATGGGGGCCAATTCTACGTGATTCCGAGGGATCAGATTACGCATCGTGCCAGACACCCTCCTGGTATTCAAAGGAGGTCAAATAATATGTCCCAAATCATTCCTACCATCGTAATCGACCACACCACCAACTTCACCCAGTCACCAGTCCAGCAATCTCTAGGGATCATCGATGAGGCATACACAGACTTTGTCGTAGCTCGGGGAGAGCAACGCCGTCGCAACAAAGCGCTTAAATCTGCGATGAACGACAACGCCGACTGGTTAAAGATTGAGGGAGAACGGCAGCAAGTCGCTAATCGACGTAAATTAATCAAGCTCGCACTAGTCAACGGCAATCCAATTATCAGGTCAGCCGATGCGGAAGTACGTGCAGGTAAAAACGTCCTCGAAGGCAAGAGGGACGCTCCCTCTGGTCACCTAGACCTGTAAGAGCGAGGATCAAGCAAACTTAATAGCACAAAAATTATTAGGAAGGGAGTATTTATGAAAAAACAATTAAATAAGTCTACTGCAGTTATGAAATGGGCAGCAAGGATTGACCTAGTATCTCCCTGTCAAATTTGCCCCAAAGTCTACCTTAGTCGCCGATCCATGCAACGTCACGAGAGGAAAGCCCATCAAGTCGATTATCGAACCAGCTGGATGCTTATCCTATGGAAAAAGCTTACTTGGAGATTAAAGTAATGTACTCATCTATTCGCAAAATGGGGAAAGTAGGTAAAGCGAATTCTCGCGCTATTTACCACCTCAAAAAGCTATTCCTCTCAAAAGGGATAACTTGCTGCGAATATTGCGGTGCCAATAATTATTTAACCTATGCTCATCGACACAAGAGAGTTTGG
>CAZBFT010000043.1:0-7307 GCA_964491465.1 uncultured Pseudomonadales bacterium | reverse complement strand
TTGAGAATTTGAGAATTTGGGATTGGAGAATTTACGTACCCCTAACTCTCACCGCTCTCGGCATCCTCCTTACCCAGTCTCGCGCCGCCGCCCTCGCGCTCTTTGGTCTCATCATCCCCTTCTCCCTCCTCAAATCTACTCGCTTGCGCGTGACCTATTTTGTTGCCCTTGGCGTCACCGCGTCACTTGTCACCAGCACCCTTTTCCGCTCTCTCGACCTCTCTCTTTCTCAGCGCCTCGATCTTCAACAACTTTCACTCCAGGTTATCCAACACTTCCAGCTTTTTGGCACCGGCGCCAATGCCAGTATTTCCACTTACCCCACCCTCACTCCTAACCTCCGCCTCCTGCAACCCGACCACAATAGCCTTACCTTGCTCTTTAGTTGGTTTGGCCTCTTCGGCTTTCTGGCAATCGTTTATGCCTTGCGTTCCAAATTTGAGAATTGGAGAATTTGGGATTGGAGAATTATTGTCCCCCTCCTCCCCCTTCTCCTCCTCGACCACTATCTGCTCACTTCCCCCCAAGGACTCCTTGTTATTTTGCTCTATCTCAAAGTTGCAAGTTCAAAGTTATAGTTTTACGTTTTGAATCCTCAGTTTTGAGGTAGTATTGTCTCATGTTCAAATCCGTCGCCAGCAATACCGTCGCCCAACTGGTCGCCAAATTCTTTGGCGCCGGCCTCACCCTCATCACTACCACGCTCATTATTCGTATCTCCAGCACTTCCGTCTATGGCGAACTGACCAAACTTTTAGTTTTGATTGCCATCGGCTTTACCATCATTGATTTTGGCATGAATGCAGTCGTTGTCCGCCGCTTTGGCAGTGGTAGTGATCTGCGTCGCGGCTTTCTCGAGCTTCTTTTCTCCCGATTGCTTTTTTCACTCATAGTTTTTCTCATTCTTAATCTGGTTGTGGGACTCCTCCCAGGTGGATACAGCCAGGCCTCCAAATCTTTCTTTTGGCTCGGTAGCCTGGCGGTCATTTTCCAAGGTATATATACCTCTTGCAATGCTGTTTTCCAACATCACGAAAATTACTGGCGCTCAACCCTATCGGTAATCGCCGGCACAGCCCTCGGTGCTGGCCTCACCCTTTACTATACCTTTGCCTCCCCCACCCTGGCCCATTTTCTTTTTGCCAATACGGCCGGCTACTTCCTCATGGCAGCTGTCTCTTTGTCCCTTGTTCGCTTCCCGCTTTTACCCTTTAGCTTTAAACTTTTACCCATTTTCAAACTCTTCTCCTCTTCTCTTCCCCTGGGCACTACCGTTCTGATGTCCGTCTTAGCTAGCAAATTGGACATCATTCTACTCGGGGTTATGCGCACTTCTGCCGAAGTCGGGGAATACGGCTTGGCCTACCGTTTCTTCGACGTTATTTTGGTGCTGCCGGCCTTTATTATGAATGCCATTTATCCACGCCTAGTAAAAGGCAACACTAGGCAAAAAAACACCCTTATTCGCCAGACTTTGATCTTTATGTTTTTCGCTGGTCTAATTACCACTGCTTTCACCTTTGCCCTTGCACCTCTAATTCTGTGGATTCGGCCCGGGCTCACCCTTTCCGTAACTAGTTTTCGCCTCCTCTCTCTTTCCTTCCCCCTCTTCTTCCTCAGCGCTCCGCTCATGTGGTATCAAGTCGCCCGACGCCGCGAGCGCTCGACCTTAGTGATTTACTCACTTGCCGCCCTGCTTAACGGCGTACTGAATTACTTCCTCATTCCTTCCCATGGTGCTCCTGCCGCTGCCATTGTCACCGGCCTCACCGAACTCTTTATTCTTTCCTCTCTGGTATACTTTTCTCGTAAGAAAATTTGAGAATTTATGATTGGAGAATTATAAAGCTCTTACTAAATACCGACGGTGGCAGTCGAGGTAATCCCGGCCCGGCCGCGTACGGGTATGTAATCCAAGACATTACCTCTGGCGCGGGAATACTTCTGGAAAAATGCGGTAATTATCTTGGTAGCACAACCAACAATCAAGCCGAGTATGCGGGTCTGATCGCCGGGGTTAAATGGGTCCTGGCCCACTACCCCCACGCCAATCTTGAAATCAGAATGGATTCCTTACTCATCGTTAACCAAGTCAAAGGCCTCTACAAAGTCAAAAGCCCCGACCTATTGCCCCGTTTCCAAGAGGTGGGGGGATTATTATCTCAACTCCCCAAATGGTCAATCAAACACACCTACCGCGAGGGCAACTCGCAGGCTGACCAACTAGTAAATGATGCACTCGATGCACATCAAGCGCGATAGCGCCTGAGAAATGCCTCATTACCCTTGACTCTCATCTCTAGCTCACTGAACCCTCCCAAACTATAAGTCTCTCATTCCGTCATGCAAATTTTGTGTGAACGGCAATCATTCCAGACAAAAAGAAACGTGGAAAAAAGTAAGAACCAAAAATAGGAGAAAAAAAGGTCACAAACACCCAGAACGAATCACAACAAAAAAAGTACAAACAAATCAGTTCTTCATAACCAGAAATTGTATAGGATAAAGAATAGCCTTTTTAATTAGCATCCGAGTTTTCTAAGTTTTCTGATAAACTGAAACCATGTCTGCCTATACCGTGGAAACCCGCGCTTCTGGTTGCGTGGTTGTCGCCGTTGATCGTCCAGCTACCCATTTGCTTGCATTAAACCTGCATCGCCGCGGCGTCGAACCCCTGTTACTTGATCCCAATTCCGACGCCAGCCCCTCCATTCTGACCGAGTACTTGCTCGAGCATGATCTGGATTACTTAATCGTTTTTGATTCACCCGCTCCAGCGCTGCTGTCGCTTATAACTGGGCAAGGGTATGGCACTCTTCTCTCCATTAATGGCGCCTTGGCAGAAGCTGCGCGCCAAGTTAATTTGGGTGAATTCATCTCCCCTGGTTTCTGTCCCACACTTGACCACTTTCTTTCAGAAGCCCTAGGGGAGGGGACCCTGACTTTAAGCGTCGGTGGAATTACTGACTACAGTTTATTGTCCGCCGAATCACTGGTCTCCTGCCTTGTCCACTGTCTTTTCTTGCCTACTTTCCCGACTACTCCAGTCTTGCTTGCCAATCCCGCCCCCACCTCCTTATTGGCTTTAGCCAACCAGCTTTTGCCGCTTCTTCCCCATCGCGCCAAATTAGTTTTTGCTGACGCCAACCTCTCAGCTCCTGTTTATGATTACCGATCCCTCGATGAGTCCTATGCCAAACTGGGCCTAAATATCGACTCGGACTTTGCGGCAGCCCTCATGAATTATGTCAAAAATTTTGCACCAACTACTCGTACAACCCATCATTCGCCTATCCCACCCACTGGCAAAACTGCTCCCACTGCTCCAACTGCACATGCCAAACACACAGGCCCCTCCTCCTACACTGCACCTGCTGCTTCGAATCCTCAGACCGGTTCCCTCAAATCTCATCTTTCACATCTGGAATTTGTGCCGGTCAATCAACCCAACCGTCTCTCCCGCCTCAGATCTTCTCTCCCGCATTTTAGTTCTCTTCTTCCCCACAAAAATCCTCACGGGAGAACTGCAAAACTACAAAAAAACAAAACTAATATCCACCCTTTGCGCCGCATTGTGCTTCACGGGCTCGGCATCGCCCTCGCCCTCTATCTGGGGACTCTCGCATTTGCTGGCACCCTGGTTGGCTTACATTTGCGCTCGCTCCGCCTGCACCTCTCGGGATCCAAACTGCCAGACTTAACTATTTCGCCCCTCCTCAAAACTAGCGCCACCTATCTCCAAGCCAATCTTGTCGCGATCTCTTCCTTCCCACCCCTAAGGGAAGCTCCACTTATCCAAGAACTTAACTTGCTCTCCGACGCCTATCTCCAATTTCTCGACATCCTTCGCCTCTCTTCT
Source organism: uncultured Pseudomonadales bacterium (assembly GCA_964491465.1). Classification (GTDB taxonomy): domain Bacteria; phylum Patescibacteriota; class Microgenomatia; order UBA1400; family UBA12108; genus UBA12108. The sequence goes on along the minus strand of CAZBFT010000043.1, from coordinate 3,448 downwards.
ACTCTTTCGGGCTCTATCCACGGGATTACCAACCACATACTGGGGGAGGGGACCGGCGACATTGTGAGCGCGATCAGTACCAGCCGCCTCTATACCGAAAACCTCTACCAAGAAATTTCGTTACTAGACGGCACTCTCCCTGCCCAAGTCCCGACTCTCCTTCACGATCATACCACCGGCTACCACGCAGTAAAATCCCTCCTTGCCTCACTTAAAAAAAATCTCTTGGTCGGCAAAGCTGTTTTGGCAGTTGCCCCCGACTTTTTGGCCGTCGGCAAACGGGCCAAGTACCTGATGCTTTTTCAAAATAATCTCGAAATCCGTGGGACCGGCGGCTTTGCCGTGCTTTCATTCGAAAACGGCCATCTCTATGACATGCCGGTTTACGACGTTTACCAAGCCGACGGTCAACTCAAGGGTCACGTCGAACCCCCCACGCCCATCAAAAATATCTTGGGCGAAGCCAACTGGTTCCTGCGTGACAGCAACTTTGATCCCGATTTTCCGACCAGCGCTAGGCGAGCCGAGTGGTTCCTCAAAAAAACACTCAATCTCGACGTCGATGGGACCATCGGCCTGACTTTGGATACTCTTCGCGCCTTGCTTGTCGCCACTGGCCCGCTCACTTTGGCAGACTATAACGAGACCGTTTCCGCCGACAACGTTGCCGAACGAGCCCAATACCACGCCGAGGTCAATTTTTTCCCGGGCAGTACTGCCAAAAAAGAATACTTGAGCGCCGTTGCTGATGGAGTGATCACCGCTCTCCGCGGCAACCAGACTCTCGACCCCCTGTCTCTTTTTACCGTTCTGGGCGATGTAGTTGGAGCTCACAATCTGCAAATCTCCTCTGTTGATCCTTCGACTGAAAGGGTCTGGAGTACCCTCGGCTGGAATGGGGCCATTACCGATCTACCCTGCCCAAGTTCCGGTCCCTGCGCCAAAGACTACGCCATGCTAGTTGATAGCAATTTTGGCGTGAACAAAGCCAATTTTTATGTCACCCGCAAATTTAAAGACGAGATCACCATCTCCAAAGAGGGCAAGGTCAGCCATATTTTTCTCGCGCAATATCAAAATTCCGCCACCAGCAACGCCTGGCCTTTACTTGCCCTCCGGTTCTACCCTTTACTCTATCACCATCGGAGACAAAACCTTGGGCGCGCAAGATTACACGATTGGCGCCGAGCACGGCAAAACCGTCATTTCCTTTCTCCTCACCGTACCGGTAAGTAGCGAATTAACGGTCACCGCCGAGTACTCTCCCAACCTGATTATCAACGCCAGCAATCTCTATACCTGGTATTGGCAAAAACAAGCCGGCACTGGGACCTCCGAGCCGCTTACTGTCACTCTCAACTACCCACTTTTCCTCAAGCCCACTCTCATCTCTCCCGAAGCAGAAACCGGCACCCAGCAGCTCAAATTCAATCTCGTGAGTTCCAGCGATCGCCGCCTCACCGTCAAGTTTTAACCTGATCTGCTATAATTCCTATTTGTTACATGTGACTTGTTACCATCCCGAAAGGAATCTATGTCCAATTACACTCTCAAAGCTGATAAGCGCACAGTCATGGGTCGCAAAGTCAAATCTCTCAGGCGCAGTGGATTAGTTCCTGCCAACATTTTTGGCAAAAAAATAGACTCTCTCGCCATCCAAGTCAACGAAAAGTTACTGGTCGAAACTCTCAAGAAAGCCGGAGAAACTTCTCTGATTAATTTAACTATAGAAGGGGACGCCCACGCTCACCCCGTCCTCGTCGCCGGCTACGCTCAAAACCCCGTTACCGGCACCCTTTTACACGTGGATTTCCACGAAGTCGACCTCAAGCAAAAAACCAAAGCCATGGTCCCAGTCAAAGCTGTGGGTGATGCCCCAGCCATTGCTGCCGGCAACCTCTTGGTCATGCTCAAGAACGAAATCGAAGTCGAGGCTCTCCCGACAGACCTCCCCGATGTGATCGAAGTCGACGTGACTACCCTAGCCGAAGTTGGCGCCAACATCGTCGCCAGTGATCTTAAAATTGATCGTTCCAAAGTTACTCTGGAAATTCCCGACGACGAACAAATTGGAAGCAGCGCCAGTGGCTGAGGGCGAGGCCAAACCCGCAGAAGGCGAAAACCCCGCTGCCGAGGCCAAGCCCGAACCCAAAAAGGAATAACCTCGTAGGGGCGAATTATCATTCGCCCGCAAACATCTCATTATTCGGATCTAATATCCTGGCCTGCTCCCAATAATCCTGCGCTTTTTTCTGGTCTCCCAATTGCCCATACAATCGCGACAGTTCCAATAATATATCTCGATGGCTCGGATATTGCTCCAGTAGCGACTCTACCTCTGTAATTCTTCTTTCCACGACCCGCTCCGGATAAACCAAATTTTCCAATTCGCTTTCTGCGCCCAATACTTGATGCGTGCTACCCGATGCCTGATACATTTTCCTCGCCGTCTCATAATCCCCAACTTCCACTGCCTTTTCAACCACCTCTAGCGTGCTCCTTACTCCCACCACACTATTTTTAGCTCCCAGGAGACTGCCCACCAGCACCAGCGCCACGATTGCTACGCCAATCCACGGATAGGGGAGTGGAAATCTCCCACAAGCTTTCCACGTGTACACTTCCAAACTTTGCCAAAAACTATTCATCTTTTTCACAACTGGAGTATACCGCGTATAATTATCTTCATGCTATCTCTTACTCCCGAACTCCTGGTCGAAGACATCCATCAATCCATTAACTGGTATCAAACAAACCTTGGTTTTGAGGTTCTATTTGTCTCGCCCGAATCCGGGGCACCTACCTTTGCTCGCATTAAAAAGGGTGCCGCTGAGATTATGCTCTTCCGGCGGGCAGAGTTCACCCACGAAATTCCTGCCTTCCAATCAGCCAGCATGGGCGGGACTTTTGTCCTTTACCTCGAAGTTAAAGACATCCAAAACCTTTGGAACCAGGTTAAAAACCAAGCCACAGTAATACAACCCCTCCATCCCACCGACTACGGCACCCAAGAGTTCACCATCCAAGACTGTAATTGCTATCACCTCATATTTGGGCAGAGGGGTTAGTCTTGCTTCCCCATCTTCCACAAAACTTCAAACACCTGTTTCATCATTGTCGCATACTCCTGGCTCTCTATCTCAATCCCAACCAGGTCATTTTGGTTATAGCCCGAAAACTGGATAATATTGTCAAAAATATAAATGTCCTGCGCAATCTCCACCACATTTTTTGGCACGACTCTATATCGGTAATGGTTTTGCAGGTATTCTTGATTATCCGTCCACGACGTATCCACATCATGTCTATTGGCCACCTCTCTCACCCTCACTCCATTTTTCACATTCCTCGCCCGCACCTCTTCGGCAAATTCTCTGGTCAAAGCCTTGTCCCATTGATCCGAATCGATTATCAACACCTCCTTGTCATGAGCCTTTGTATGCTTCAA
>CAZBFT010000042.1:0-7434 GCA_964491465.1 uncultured Pseudomonadales bacterium | reverse complement strand
TTGTCAGGCTGGTGCCGACATTGCCGGCCGCAAAAGCCAGGGGTACCATTTCGGTGTCGAGAGAAGTCCCATTCCAACGTCGGGTGTTAACGTCGGCGCTGCCGTCAAACCAGCTAAACCAAACCGCGTCGGTAGCTGGCATGCCTATCACCGAACCTAAACCGCCGCCCCCGCTCGTATCAGTGGAAATAGTGGTTTGGGAATTATCCGTTCCGTCCAAGGCATCCCAGCCGCTAGTGGCGGTAGCTGAGGCGGAGTCATCGTGGCGGACGGCAAAAATATCGCTAGCGTCGGTGTATTGAACGACAAGCTTGTCCGTGTTCATTCGGGAAACTCCCAATACGCCGGCGTTGGCACTGGCAGCCCAACCGGATTTGACGGCGTAAGTTGTCCAGGTGGGATTGTCGGAATTAATGGTCCCGGCGGCGACACTAAAGCCCGTGGGATTGCCGCCAGATGCACCGACGTTGCCGAAGAGCAGTACTTTGGTGGTACTTGAATCGCCGGCAATTTCGATTTGTGGTGAGTTGTAAGTAGTGCCGCCGGCCGTCCCGTCAAGCACTATTCTTTCGGTGCCGATGGTTGGAGTCCCACCAAGATCGGTTACCTGGCGATAACGGATGTCGGCGGCATTGGAGTTGGAAACACTGCCTAGACCATAAGCAATGTAGATAACATTGTTAGTTTGATCCCAGACCATATCGCCCGAGGGTAAGTTGAAAATATTGGCCGAGCTCCAAGTTGGAGAGCTGGCTTCGGCGTCATCGGAATAATATAGAGCGAGCATACTACCGCTGTATCCTAAGGCGAAAACCCGGTTATTATTGGTGCCATACGTGGTTCTAATGACCCGGCGTTGATGACCTCTGGCATCACTTGTGCTGCTGGCGCCGTCCACAATGAGTGAGGGGGCGTCGGAGGCCAGTGACCAAACGCGAGGTTCTTGCCACGCTTGAATGGAGAGTGGTCCAAGGAAGAAAAGTTCGGGAGTTTTTGCTGGGGCTTGGTATTCGTAGCTGAGGGTGAGCGGGTGGTTGGGGGTGAGTTGTTGATCGGTCCAGACAAGGGATTGATGGTAACTATCGTGGGGAGCGACTGCATAGTTGACGTCGGGAGTGATTGTAAAATCGAGGGGGACTGATTCGGTGATGTTAGTGGTGATGGTTTGGTTGGAAGTGATAGTCAATTCCATGCGGTAGTGACTTTGAAAGGGGTTGATGCGGGTGGCGCCCAGGCGTTTGACTACATAGGGAGAGTCAGATTGGGCAATGAGAATGCTGGTGGCGGAAATTCCGGCGTCGAGATCAAGTAGAGTTAGTTGGTAGGTGCCGCTGTTCTTGACGGGATATTTGACGTAATAATCTGGCTCGTCGGTCACATTGTCACGACCGCAAGTTGTATTTTGGGTGAGACCAGATTTGGTGGTAAACGACTCGACGCTACCGTCGGGGGTGGCGATATCGAGTCTAAGGTTGGCGTGGCAGCGGGTACGGCCGTTGCTATCGAGAGCGGCCATTTGGAGATAGGCTTGGTCTCCCGGAGCGTAGGTGGACTGATCAAAGTTAAGGGCAAGGACTCCCCAGTAAAAATCCGAGGAGACCGTGGTGGTCAGCTTGGAATCGGTGACGTCGGCGTCGAGACGATATTTACCTGGTTCTAGGGTGGCAACGGGATTAATTTGGAGCGTATATTGCTGCTGACTATTGGCAGTGACCATGACGGGGATATCAACGGGGGTGTGGACGTTGTCCACATAGTGGAGGTGCGCGTCGATTGTAATCTCGGTTTGAGGATCGGTGTATGTGGTGGGGGTAGAGGCGCGGATGCGGCGAACCAAGGAGCTAAGCGGGTGGGAGGGGGTAATGGAGTGGGCGGGTAGGTTGAGGGTAAAAAGAATGGGTTCGTGCGGTGAGTAGCTGACGCGCTCTAATTCGGGAGTGAGGATGAGGACTGATGGGCTAAGGGGGGAAGAGGAAGGGGAGATTGAGCGGCGGATAAAATTGATCAACACTAAGCTAGCAATTAGAGCCACTCCCACCAAGAGAGCACATACTGGGACTGAATAGGTATTAGATACTGATTTACTTTTCGTATAGTTATTATAGCGCGAAGGAAACCGGTGAGGAAGAGTGGGAGCGCAAAAGATTAATCGGTGGGAATTTCGAGGGGGCCGCCGGGGAGAGGAGAGGGAAGCGGGGAGGGGGCGGAGAGATCGGATTCGGCGGGAGTAGGTTTGGGCTCGCCTGCATCGCTTTGCGAAGCACTGCGGGCAGGGAGTTTGGATTTGAGTGTTTCGAGCTCACTGGTGGCACGACCGAGATCAGGACTATCGGGCCCGAGTAGACTCAGCGATTTTTGCATGGCTAAGTAGGCATTGCTGACGTCGCCTGTGGATTCGAGGAGTTTACTTAAGTTGTAGTAAGCATTGGCGTAGTCATTTTTGAGCTGGATGGCGGTTTGGAACTCGCTTTGGGCGCGCGCATAAAGATTATTTTTATCTTCGGTTTTTTGGCTATTTTGGGCGAGTTGGTAAAGGAGGCCACCGAACTCGACGCGAAGGGCGGGGTTGCCGGGGTCGAGTGAAACGGCTTGGGCAAAGGCGCTGACGGCGAATTGGTCGGCGCCATCGGCCACGTTGACCAGGTTACGATAGATGTGGCCCAGGTTGACCCAAGAAGCAGAATCGTGGGGACGGAGACTAGCGGCGAGTTTGCCTTCGCGAATAGCCTGAGATACTAGCTGGGAGACTTGCTCACGCTCACTGTCGGCAAGAGTCTGTTTTTGGGAGAGCGCACCAGCCAGCGAGAGATTGACTTGGGAATAGGAAAGGCGGTAGTTACTCATGGCGGGGAGGAGCTTGACGGCGCTAAGAGTCTGTTCGTAAACTTTTTTGCCGTCGTTATTTTGGAGAGCGAGTTGGGCACGGCGGAGGTGGGATTCGGCGCGGACTACGGTAGCGGCGCCGTAGCCAACCAACAAACAAATTGAGAGGGCAAAGAGGGCAAAGCTAGCGGAGCCCGCCCGAGTGAGTGTGTGTGAGGAGGCGGGAGTTGCGGCGAGCAGGCCGAGGCCAGTAAAGAAAATGAACAGGATCGGGAAGGTGCCCGGCAGCAAGACTAGCGCAAGACCGGCGAGAATGGTTAAGATATAAAGGGGAGATGGGGAAGACTGAAGGCGTGTGGGGAAAGATAAAAGCGGCAGAGCGAGGAAAGCGAGTAGGCCCAAAATTCCGGTTGTGGTGAGGAGATTGAGGAGTTCGCTGCCGCCGTTGGTTGGGGTGATCTTCCAGAACGGAGTGAGATTGAGAAAAAGTGGCTTCACCGATTGGGAAAAGGAGCCAAAGTTACCAAGACCAATGCCGAGAAACAATGAGGGGAATGATTTGAGGGCGTCGAGCGCGATGTTCCAGGATGCACGCAACGGGAAGAGGAGGGGCGAGAGTTCTTGGCCTGGCAAAAGGAGGGCGCCAAGGGAAATAAGCCCCACAGTGTTGAGGAAAACGGCGCAGAGGGTCAAGATTTTGATCGCCCCGTGAGAGTGGGTGGGTTTGAGGGTGAGCGAAAGGGCGGTGACAGCTCCGAGTCCCAGGAGGATAAAAGTGGTAAGCGGAGAACCGGTGGGAGTGAAACCACGAGTTTGCATGTAGAGGGGGAGAGTGTCGAGATGGGAGAGGAAAGTGAGTTGGAGAAGGGAGTGGAGCGCGAGGAGGGAAGTGCTACCAAGGAACGTGTAGAGGAGCTTATTGGAGAGAGAGTGATCGCTAAAGATGGTAAGAAAGTAAGTCCAGGCCAAGAGGGCTAAATATATAGAGCCGGGACCAACGACGGCTTCGAGCCTTCCCTCGGGGTAGAGAGCGAGATTGGCCAAAACCACAAGACCGACACCGAGGAGCCCAAAGCGGAGGCGGGAGGCACTGAGACGGAGAGAGTTGGAAATAAAGGTTTGATACGCCCAGTTGAGAGTGAGAATAAGTAGTAGGATGACAAGCAGGAACTGTTTGGGGGTGGTAAAAAAATTGGGGGTAGCGGTTACAAAAAAGAGAGGAATAAAAAACACACCAATGGCAAAAACGAGTTGTGGAAACATAACTGGGTTTCAGTATAGCGAAGTTTGGCTAATTTGCACAGACTACGTAATCGGTGCTGCCATAACTGGTGCAGCCGTTACTGGGGCAGTGAGCCTGGGACTCGAGAATTTCGGGGTCAGAGGCGTTGCTCAAATTAATTTTTAGGCGAAAGTCGTCGCGATTGTCACAGGCATAGTAGCGGAACTCGTTTTGGCCGCTACTGTTTTGGGGGAGTTTTTTCATGTACTCGATACCTCCGGCCGTAAAACTGCTGGTGCAGAGTGAGGTGCCGCTAGCACCACAGGCCAACAAGTTGAGGCCGTTGCCGGTGGCGGGGAATTGATGATAGTTGTTTTGGTAGAGTTGGAGGGCGGTTTTGAGAGCGTGGAGACCGGCTTTTTTGCGGGCGTCGGCGGCCCGATCTCTGGCTCCGGCTAGGTTGGTGACCATGAGGGCGGCTAAGATTCCAATGACGGCTACAACAACCAAAAGTTCTATGAGGGTGAAACCGCGGAAACCTCCTAGAATATAATTCTTATAAAATTTATAAAGTTTATACATGGTAGTACGAGTGATTAGTTGCAAGTACTGATAGAGGTACATTTGTTGGTGGGGGTGCCGCCACAGTTGGCGTCGGCATAAGAGGGGGTGCAGGTGCGGCCCCCGGGGATCAAACTACAGTTGTCGATCCCTTGGCAGTAGTATTGGTTGGTAGAACTAGAGGGGGCGGGAGTCGAGTCGGGGTAGACGTTGATATTGTCGGAAGTGACCGCATAAGTCCCAAGGAGATCGGATCCACTAAAAAATTCATGGTATTTGGGATCACTGGTCATCTGGAGGCGAGCGTAGAGAGCAAACCAAGTGCAGCCGGTGGCGTCGGTCTGGAGTTTGTAGGGTAGACCAGTTTTGCGATCACAGCTAATAGTGCTTAGATAAGGGGCGAGGGAGGAGGAGTTGCAGTCACTGGCATCGTCGAACCAGGTAGAGGGAGGGTAACAATTGTGGTCATTGTAGTAGTCTTCAAAGGCGATTTTGAGACGGCTGAGTTCGCTTTTGACCCTGGCGTCGTCGGCGGCGTTGCGGCGATTACCGATCATGCTGAGAGCGATCACAACTAGGATGCCAATAATGGCGACAACGATCATGATTTCGATGAGACTAAAACCGAGTTTGGATTTGAGTGGGGGCATAGGGTAATTGTACATTAATTAACGTTGAGTCCAGTAGCTTCAAGACTTTCAAGGTTTACGGTGGTAACCGTGCTTAGGGTTACGGTAGTGAAGGAGCGAGGGGTGCCTTGGGTACTACTCCAGCTATTGCTGCCGGCGGGATCGATCGCATAGCTACGCCAGTAGTAAGTGGTGGAGTTGGCGAGTGTGGACTGGAGAGTGTATGAGGCTTGGGTGCCGGAAGCGTAGGCGGTACTAGTTTGGGCGTCCTGACCACTCCAGCCAGTCTGAGATGCCGTTTGGTCAAAGGTTTGACAATTGGTGGTCATGGCCAGATTTTCACACAGTTCAATTTTGTAACGCAAATAGTCACTGTCTACATCGGTAGTTGTGGTTTGGAGGGTAGGAGTGGTGCTGACGCCGGTAGCGGCATCTGCCGGAGAGTCGAGTGAAGGAGTGGAGGGAGCGACGTTCACGTAAGGTTTGATTTCGACGGCAACCACGGCGTAGTCGTTGACTCCAGAGAGAGTGCCGTCGACGGCAAGGGTGCTTGCCGAGGCTACTGTTTTGTCTTCGACGGCGACGCCTGAGCCGTCGCCACTCGGAGTATTGGGGCTACTGACCTCGCCCCTTTCGGTATAGCCGGTGCCGGCAGTGTGGGTGCGGGCGCGGAGGGAGACGGCGCCAAAAGCAAAGGAGTTGTCGACAGTGGTAGTTAAGTTGACCGTGTAGGAGTTGGCGTCGGTGCCGCCAGTGCAGGTAGCGTCATCCACCCCCACGCTGTTTTTCCCTACCGTATTGCCAATTGGGCTAGTGGTATTGATCCCTGAGTAGCGAGAGACGGCGATCACGGCTTCGGCGGGAGCCGAGCCAAAGGTGGCGGTGACGGTACCACTGCCGCTGGGGGGGCCGAGAGCGTACCATACTTCGGTGCGGGTTTGGGCGCGGCCGCCACACTGAGCTTTGACCAAAGTCCAAGTGAGTCCCAAACCGCTGACAGATGAGACGGTCAGATTACCCTTTTCGGAAATCGAAGCTAAATAGAGATGATTGGTAGTGCCGGTAATGCTCGCGCTGGTAACGGTAGTACTGCTGTCAGAGCTACCGGTGACTGTTTCTTCGTGAGCGATGGCGTCGGCGGCAAGTTGCCAAGTCCGCAGTTCAGTAGAGGAGCCGAGGCGGAGAGGACCGAGGAAGTGGAGAGCGGGACTGAGGAGTGGAGCCTGATAACGGTAAGTGAGGGTGTAGGTTTGTCCGGGCTGCCAGTCGACTGACCACTCGGTGGGAGAGAGAGCGGTAAAACCTGCGGGAAGTGACTCCCTCACCGTGCCATGGAAGGGAGAGCGGGGAGTAATGCGGAGAGTCATTTGATAGGTAGAAAGAAAAGGATTGATCCGCGTGGCGGATTGACGTTCGATAGTGAAAGGAGAGTCGGAGCGGACCGGGAGGAAGGTGGTAATGGAGTAGTGATTGTCGAGATTGGTGAGCTGTAAGTGATAAATTCCGGTTTGAGAAAGCGGGTAGTGAGCAGAGTAGTCGGGGAGATTTGTCACGTTGTCGTGTCCACAGGAGGAGGAGGGAGTGGGGGTGAGGGTGGAGGAGTCACCCAGGGGAGTGGTCACGGTGAGGGAGAGTGGGGCACTGCACAGGGTGTGGCCACTAGCGTCGAGAGCGGCCATTTGTAAATAGGCCGATTCGCCGGGTAGATAGACATCGCGATCGGAGTTGAGGGCGAGGACCCCCCACTGGAAACTGGTGACGGGAGTTTGATCGATCAGAATTTGGTAGGTTCCGGGTTGCAGACTGGTTTTATCAAAGGTTAGCTCGGTTGATTTGCCGAGAAAGATGTGGTGGATGGGGTTGCCGCTCGGATCGATAACGGAGAGCTGACTGGGATGATAGGTAGAAACGAGCCGGCTGAGTGTTTGCCGGAGGAGTTGGGCGAGAGAAGAGTGTGAAGAGACAGTGATTACGGGGGGTGAGGGGAGCGTGGAGGGAGAGGAGACACTCACGGTAACCGTGGCAAAGGGAGTGTCGACTATGTTTGCGGAAGCATAGATTGGAAAGGGCGAGATCAGGCAAAAAAGGACAAAGAGGAGAGATAGTGTGATTTTTTTACTCATTTGTGGCTAGTTGGATAATCCACCCGCCTGCAACGCTATGCCTGCCCGTATCACTACGTGAAACGTTGTAGGCGGG
>CAZBFT010000041.1:4978-7518 GCA_964491465.1 uncultured Pseudomonadales bacterium | reverse complement strand
AGAGCGCATTCTTGGTAAGAATGAGGTCTCGGGTTCGATCCCCGACGTTGGCTCCAAAAAATTGATCGGCAGCCTATCTTTACCAGTTTCAGTCTGATTGGCCTCTGTAGGACTCATAAACAAAGTCAACCGTTGGTGGGTCTTGGATCTTTATACCCCACATCTTCGCGCAACCATCTTGCCCAATCACCAGCTTGTTCACCTGAGCCTAGCATGTCTTGGACAATACGCTGTATATAGTCTAACCTGCCAGGCTTCGCTGACACTGGATCAACCTCGACCGATTTATCCGACTGAGTACTACCAATGCAAAGAACTTTTGCAGTTGCTTCGGCCAATTTTGACGCAAATCCAACTTGCCCTTTTAGATCAGCATATTGTGACTCCAGTTGATATCTGACCAATCCTAGCCCCATCAACCTCAATCTCTCTACTTGGTCAGGGTCTGCCCCCAACTCCACAGCCTTCTCCGCCATCTCCGCAACTAGTAGCGCAACGTTATCGCCATCATTCGCTGCTACATCGGCAATTTTCTCAAACAACCATGGCAAACCTGCACCCTTATGCTCCATGTCACCAAACACAGTAACTCCTCTACTATTCACAAGCTTAATAAATTGCTGAGGACTAAGCCCATCCTCATTTCCAGCCCATTGCAGCATCTCGGAATCCGCCGCCATATCCCGGCGCAAACAAAAACCATCCAAATAGGCCCCACACTGTTCGAATTGACGCATTAACGCTTCCGAACCAGCAGGCGTTTTTTCTGCTCCCCAAATACCTTGATTCTGCGGAGTCAATTTGGCGAATAATTGCCTCACTGTATCCAAATCAGGCCCAGTTACTCTGGCTCCCCGAGATAGTCTATCCAATATTATGTTCAAAAACTCTGGTCGCAATCGATAGTCTCCCAGGGCATCAACAACTTTCAGCGCACCACCCCAGTCGACCGTCGAAGCAGTCATCGCTGCTTGTAACACACCCTCTGCTATCGCAACATTCTCAACAACTTGCCTCATCTCCAAAGCCAAATCCCTCAAAATTGTCGTCCTTCTCTCACCCATAACTCCCTCTAGCTCACGCCCATATCGTGCTGGCAATTCTTGGCTGGATTGTACGGCGAACTCAAGGTGAGCCACATAATCGTCAATTGGCCCTCTCTCATATGTGTCCCGTCCAGACTTCCTCCCCGCAGTTACGCTCTCTGACAACTCCCGAGAACTTGCCAACGCAAATACCAAGTCCGGGTAGGCGCCTGACATCAAATGTTCAAGCGTCCCGGTTGGTGCCGCATCAACCGAATCGGGATTTGCCAACGCGGCAGCCAACAAGTCCACATTGTCACTTGCTTCGCTCGTGGATATGGCCTCTTCACGCTGAAGACTGGGTATTCCCACTCCAACCCCGTCAAGATTGTCATTCATATCTGTAACCTCCCACCTCTAGGTTATCACAAAGTATCACACATTACAGCATCTGCTACACTTATAAACAGATATGGATCTCCAAAACAAAATAGTTGTTCTAACCGGTGCCACCGGCGGGATCGGCAGGTTATTGGCCGAGAAATTGGTCTCTTTCGGCACCAACCTGATTGTGATCGGTCGCGATGCCGCGAGTCTCGCGACTATTCCTGCCCGTTGTCGCTGCACCTCTGACTTGAGTGATCGCCAGGATCGCCACAAATTAATCAACAAAATCCTCTCCAGTCATCCGCAAATAGATATCCTCATCAACTGTGCCGGAGTTGGTATTTATAAGCCCTCGGCTTATCTCACCTCCTCCGACTGGTATAGCTCGTACGAACTCAACGTGCACACTCCCTTTTTCCTCTCGCAATCGCTGGAGCCTACGCTCACCGTCAACATCGGCTCCTGTAGCGCCCTCCAACATCACCCTACTCGCACTCTCTACAACTCTACCAAAGCCGCCCTCCGCCTAGCCACTCTCTGCCTGGCCGACGAGAGACCCGGCAAATATATCCACATTACCCTCGACTCTACCCTTACCAACTTTGGCTCTCTCAACATCGCCCAAAAGCAAACCAAACAAGCGGCCGGTAAATTTTACTTGAATCCCGACTGGGTTAGCGGTGAAATTTGCCGCATACTAGAGCTCGATAACTACGATTCTGAGTACACTCTCTCTCCCGACTGTTACGAACATTGCGGTGTGTGGCGCAAACCCTAGCTAAAGACTAAGTCCTTTTAAAAATTCTTTAAACTCCCCATTAATGTCTGGATGGCGCAATGCAAAATCCACAACCGTCTTCATATACTCAATTTTATTGCCGGTATCGTAATACTTGCCACCCTCGATTTCACAGGCGTAAATTGACCGACCTCTAGCCCTGAGTTCATCAATTGCTTCAGGCAAGTAATATTCCCCACCTGTCCCTGGTTTTTGTGTGTTCAATACGTCAAAAATGTCAGGAGTGAGTACATAACATCCGTGCGTAGCGATATTACTCGGGGCTTGGTCTGGATCCGGTTTTTCCACAATTTTCCGAATTTTCGAAATTTTGCCCCGTACTGGCTCCA
>CAZBFT010000041.1:0-4968 GCA_964491465.1 uncultured Pseudomonadales bacterium | reverse complement strand
CCTTATCCCGGAAATTACTGGATCGCCAAACTCTTCAAATACTTCCAAACATTGGGCCAACCTAGGTTTTACATCCGAATATATAAATTCATCTCCCCATAACACAGCAAAAGGCTCATTGCCAATGATACTTTGTGCATTTTTGACAGGAGTAGCGTTTCCATATCCACCTTTCTGGCGGATATAAATAAAGTTGGCCATGTCCCCAATTTTATTCACTGCATCTATATATGGCTGCTTTTTAGGTCCACCCGCTTCCAAATTCTTGATTAAATCAGAACTTGGCGCATCAAAATGATCTTCAATTGTTCGCTTATGATAACCAGTTACAATAATAATATCTTCAATCCCTGACGCTACGCACTCTTCTACCACATACTGAATGATCGGTTTGTCCACGATCGGCAGCATTTCCTTGGGCATCGCCTTGGTTTGTGGGAGGAACCGGGTGCCAAATCCGGCGGCGGGAATGACCGCTTTTCTCACTTTTTGCTGCGACATATATTTACCTCAATTACTTTAATTACTTTGCGACTATGCCTTATTTTACAACGTCATCAGTTCTTTTTCTTTCTCTTTCCCCATCTCATCCAACTTGTCCATAAACTCATCCACCTGCTTCTGCATCTCCTGGATCCAGTAGTTGATATTGTCCTCACTCACACCGCTTTCGCCTTTTTGGGCTTCGATCTCGTTCTTGATCTCTGTCCGGATATTCCTGCCCAGGACCTTTCCACCCTCTATCTTCTGGTGTACCAGCTTGACCAGCTCTTCCCGTCTTTCTTGCGATAAGGGGGGAATCGCTATCTTGACTGTCTCTCCATCCACCATCGCATTCAAATTGAGCCCTGCTTTATTGATCCCCGCCGCAACCTGCGCAGTCAGACTCCGATCCCAGGGGGAAATTACAATCAGGGTGGTGTCTGGCGCCGAAATTGTCGCCAACTCCTTGAGGGTCATTACCGTCCCATAGGCTTCCACTTTTACGTCTTCTACAATCGAGGGTTTTGCTCTGCCGGTCCGCACCGTCGCCAAATCTTTTGCTACCACGTCCATCGCCTGTGACAACCGAGTCTTGAGATTCGCTAGTATCGCCTCACTCATAAAATGTAGTGTATCATATACATATGAATTTGCTATCCTATTTACGCGCAGTCCGTGACGAACTGATCCACATCACGTGGCCCACCCGTGCCCAAGTCCAACAATTGACCTTGATCGTTCTCGGTGCTTCGCTCGTCGTCGGTCTTTACGTCGGTGGTCTCGACTTTCTCTTTACCAACCTCCTGGGGATTGTATTGAAGTAAAACGAACGCTAGGTGCAGCCGCATCTCTCCAAGAAAAAATTCTACGCAGCGCGACTGGCGCGAGTATATAGGTAAAAATTTCACCAGAAATTTATTACCGGTTTTTCTAGGAGACGGTGCGGCGAACCAAGTGAGTTTTACGTGATGACAGGCTAGCTTGGCTATGCTATACTTGACAAGTTCCCCCAAGTTATAAGTATATATTTACAATAGGAAAATTAACTATGGCCGATGACCAACAAGTCCAAGCAGTCGAAGAGCAAGTAGCCGAGGCCAAAGCCGGTGACATCTTGTCCGAAGTCAAAGCGGACAACCCCTACCACGTCATCTACGAAGAAAACGCAATACTTGAGGAAAAAGCCAAATGGTACGTGGTCCACACCTATAGTGGCCACGAACTCAAAGTCGCCGAACAGCTCAAAGTCCGCATTGCCAGTATGGGAGTCGTGGGCAAAATTTTTCAGGTCGTCGTCCCCGCCCAAGACAAAATCCAAGTCAGGAAAGGCCAAAAGAAGACAATTAAAGAAAAAATTCTCCCCGGCTACATCCTGATCAAAATGATCGTGGACGACCTCTCTTGGCTTGCCGTCCGTACTACTCCCGGCGTCACCGCCTTTATTGGCAGCGTCGGTAAACGTCCGACCCCGATCCCAGTTCACGAAGTCGAAACGATTATGAAGTTTATGGAAGTGAAAGCTCCCAAATTCAAGAGTACCTTTAGTAGTGGCGAAGCCGTCAAGATCGTAGAAGGACCGTTTGCCGACTTTTTGGGTACGGTCGACCACATCGACGAAGCCCGCGGCAAACTCTCCGTTTTGGTCAGTATTTTTGGCCGCGAAACTCCGGTCGAGCTCGACTTTACCCAGGTTAGTAAGATATAATACGAGGCTCTATGGCGAAAAAGAAAATCAAAACAATCATCAAAGTCTTCCCTATGGGTGGCGCAGCGAACCCGGCTCCTCCCATCGGCCCAGCCTTGGGTCAGCACGGCGTGAACATCATGGAATTTGTGAATCAATACAACAAATTGACTGCCGATAAAAAGGGCCAAAAAGTCCCCGCCGAAATCACCATTTACGAGGACCGGAGTTTCACTTTCGTCCTCAAACTCCCCCCAGTCTCCGAAATGATCAAAACCGAACTCAAGCTCAAACTTGGGAGCGGTGAACCCAACAAGAAAAAGGTCGGCAAATTAAGCAAAGCCCAACTCGAGAAAATCGCCACCGAAAAAATGCCCGACCTCTCCGCGAGCTCCCTCGCCGCCGCCGTCAAAACCGTGGCCGGCACCGCCCGCAGTATGGGCGTCGAAGTCGAAGCCTAAATTCATTATTACTTGATCCCGCTCAAAGCGAGGAATTAAGGAGAATCAAAGTATGGGAAAACGTAAAGAAACAACCAAAGTTGCCCCAAAAAAGCAAAAAGTCATGACCAAATGGGAGGAGCTCTACTCCGACCTGTCTCCTCACGTGGCCGAGTCCCTGCGTAATGCCCGGGTCAAACCCGAGCAATTAGTCGAAATGTCCGACGGGGATATCACCGCAATGGAAGGAATCAATGACACCGCTCTTGAGGAAATCCGCGCCAAATACGCCCCCTCCATGTCTCCTGTCACCGAATCTAGCGCATCCGCCACCGCAAGCGTTTCCGAAGAAGCTGCTCCCACTGCTGAAGAAAAAGTTGGTCCTAAGCCCGCGAACAAACGCCATCTGTACAAAAACGGCAAAGCTATTTTGGCTTCCAAATCCCGCGTGGACCGTACCAAATTTTACTCCCTGGCCGATGCTGTCAAATTAGTCAAAGCCACCAACATCACCAAATTTGACGCCACCGTAACTGTGCATATCAATCTCATGGGCAAAGAGGCCCCAACCCGGGTTGAATTAACTTTCCCCCACCTGGCCGGCACGGCCAAGCGCGTCGCCATCGTCAGCGACGAACTCCTCCAGGATATCGAAAAAGGCAAACTCGACTTTGACATCTTGGTCACCCACCCCTCATTCATGCCCAAATTGGCCAAGTACGCCAAACTTTTGGGACCCAAAGGCCTCATGCCCACCCCCAAAGCCGGAACCGTGACACCCAACCCAGAGGCCAAAGCCAAAGAATTCGAAGCCGGCAAGACTATGGTCAAAGCCGAGCCCAAGTTCCCGATCATGCATGTCACCATTGGCAAAGTAAGCCAACCCGAGGCCGAGCTGGCCGCCAACTTGCGCGCAATCTTGGACGCGGTGAAAGCCAAAAACATCGGCAAAGCCGTCCTCGCTAGCACCATGAGCCCCGGGATCAAGCTGAGTCTTTCATAAGCACATGACTAGAGGCTTACCACCAGAAAACCTCTCTCCATTGATAGATTGGATTACTACACATCCACAATATGTTGGTGAGCCTTCGCCATTAGAGCTCCTACAATTAGACAAATCTCAAATTCTTCAAGTAATGGAAGCGTTTAGTATTACAATAGATCCCAATCTATTGTTAGAACAAATCGCTGAGGTGAAACTCGGCTGGAAAGAAGCAAATGGTAGACTCCGGTCCTCAGCACCAAGAATTCGCTAAATAATCTCATTTCAAACCGATTAGATTTCTAAGACGATGTGTGTTACAATACCCATATCCTTAAGACAGTCCGCAAAATACTAAGTCGGACCGAAGGCAAGTAGCTACAAGTTGTAGCATCTAGCTGTCGTCGGGGACAGCTATTTTTGTATTAGGAGCACACCATGCCAAATCTAAAAAACAAGCAACAACTCAAAGACCTCGAGGCCAAACTCGACAAGACCCAAGCCCTTTTCCTGGCCGATTACGCCGGCCTTGCCCTCAAAGACCAACGCGCTCTCCGCGCGAAAGTCCGCGCCGCCGGGGGAGAACTGGTAGTCGCCAAAAATACCCTGCTCAAGCTCGCTCTCAAAAACAAAGGGTTCGACGCCGCCGGTCTCGAGGAATCGCTCCGTGGCCCCAGTATCACCCTTTTTGCCGAGAACGACGCCGTGGCACCCCTCAAGGCCATGGTCGAGTTTGGTAAAGCCAACGAAAAAGAACTGCCCAAAATGAAGACCGGCCTCTTGGGTAAAGAGGTTTTGACTTTGACCAAAGTCATGCAGCTTGCCTCTCTCCCCACCAAAGCCGAACTAATCGCCAAGATGCTGGGCAGTCTCTCCGCTCCCGCCCGCAACCTGGTTGGCGTCCTCTCCGCCCCCATGCGCAACTTTGTTTACGCCTTGTCAGCTATTAAAGATAAAAAGACTAATTAGTAATTACTGGAATCTAGAATCTAACATCTAGAATCTATATAAAGGAGGACCATATGTCCGACATTAACAAACTTATTGAGGAGATCGAAAAACTCTCCGTTCTCGAAGTGGCCGACCTGGTGAAGGCCCTCGAAGAAAAATTTGGCGTCAGTGCCGCTGCGCCCATGATGGCCGCTCCCGCTGGAGGCGTTGCCGCTGCTGCTCCCGTAGAGGAGAAAGACGCTTTTGACGTGGTCATTACCAGTGGTGGTGCCAACAAAATCGCCGTCATCAAAGTAGTGCGCGAACTCAACCAAACCTTGGGGCTGAAAGAAGCCAAAGATTTGGTCGAAGCCGCCCCCAAGACTCTCTTGGAAGGTGCCAAAAAAGAAGATGCAGAGGCCGCCAAAAAGAAATTGGTCGAAGCTGGT
>CAZBFT010000040.1:0-7580 GCA_964491465.1 uncultured Pseudomonadales bacterium | reverse complement strand
GGTCTGGGGCGAGACCAACTCAAGCAAAAAAGCTGGTTGGCTCATGGATGTCGGCAAGCTCAAAGTCCTCGAACTGAACGCTGCCGAAATCAACAATATCGAACCAGCTGAATAAATATAAATTCGTGTATGCGTGTTTGCGTGTACGCGTGAAAACGTACATATGGTTATTTTTGACTCTGTCACCAAAAAGTATGGTAATGGGACGGTCGCGCTCGACTCAGTTAGTTTTGCGGTTGGGGCTGGCGAGTTTGTCGTCATCGAAGGTCCCTCCGGCGCCGGCAAAACAACTCTTATGCGTTCCATGATCAGAGACATCAGTATCACCCAGGGTAAAATCGTCGTCGACGGTGATGACATCATGCAAATCCCGGCCAAAAATATTCCGCTGCTGCGCCGTAAAATCGGTATCGTTTTCCAAGATTTCAAATTACTCAAAGACCGCACCGTTGCGGAAAATATTGACATCGCGCTAGACATTCTGGGCCTAGATCAAGCTACAGCTACCAAGCGCCGTAACGAACTGCTCGAATTGGTGGAACTCCATGACAAAGGCGACCTTTTCCCCATCCAATTAAGCGGCGGCGAAGTTCAGCGCGTCGCGATCGCCCGCGCCCTCGCCCCCCAGCCCAAGATCCTGTTTGCCGACGAACCTACAGGCAATTTAGACAGCGATACCGGACGTACAATTATCGAACTACTGCACGATATCAACTCTCAAGGAACTACCGTCATTATGGCCAGCCATGACTTGGATTTGCTCAAAAGTTACAAACTTCGCCATCTCCGATTGGACCAAGGCAAGTTGACGCATGACTCAGGTGTTCACCATCACCATGCCAAACAGGAGGCTGCATGAAAAAATTCGGGACCACGCTCAAACTCATCCGACGTTCTCCCTACCAATCGGTAAGTGCCATCATCATGACCACGGTCACCTTCTTTATTATTAGTCTGTTTGCCTTGGTGGTCTTGGCCGGTTATGGGATGCTTAGATTCTTCGAAAGCCGTCCCCAAGTTACGGCGTTTTTCAAAGACAACACTTCGTCAGAACAGGTTGAGTCACTCAAGTCGCAAATCACTGCCGGTAATTCCATCGAATCCACCAAATATGTGAGTCCTGATGATGCCCTCGCACTCTACCGAGAGCAAAACAAAGATAACCCATTGCTTTTGGAAATGGTGACCGCCGACATCCTCCCCGCCAGCCTCGAGGTCTCGGCCAAAAATGTAGCCGATCTGGAGGGGATTGCAAAGCTGATGCAGCAAAACCCGCAAGTCGAAGAGGTGGTCTTTCAAAAAGACGTCATAGATACACTGCGCAAATGGATGGGCGGTATCCGCCTCGCCGGCGCCGTCCTCTCTGGCCTTTTGGCTCTGGCTTCGCTCACAACCATTGTGGTGATACTGGGCCTCAAATTCGCCGGTAAAAAAAGTGAAGTCAAAACCCTGGCCTTGCTTGGTGCCTCGCCTTGGTATATCCGCTCCCCCTACGTCAGCGAAGGGATTTTGTATGGTATGTCCGGAGCCGTGATCGGGTGGGGGATCTGCTACCTCGCACTCCTTTATGCCACTCCCAACCTGGTCGACTTTTTGGCTGGCATCCCACTTTTACCCGTCCCTCTTTGGGTCATGGGCGCGATTCTTGCAGGGGAACTGCTTTTAGGCACTATCTTGGGGGCGCTCTCCAGTTTGATCGCCACGCGTAAATACGGCCGATGAAAAAAAATATTCTCAGCTTTACTGCACTATTATTCTTTACTACGCTAATATTTGCCCCCCCGATTCAAGCTATCTCTTGTGACGACCCTCGCCCCACAAACACCTCAGACCTCGAAGCCTATATAGCCGACTGTGACTCCAAGCGCGCCGCCATGCCTGGGCAAGCCAAAACTTTGACTCAGGCTCTTGCCCAGCTCAACACCCAAATCAAATCAACCGAAGCCAAAATTGCGGCTCGCACCAATGAAATCAGCAAACTTGAAACTGAAATCGGCGATCTAACCAGCAAGATTAGTAGTTTGGACTACTCTCTCACTGATCTAACCAAGCTCTTTATCGCCCGCGTCCGCGAAAGCTATATGCGCCACTCTACCTTCCCCACTGTTTTTATTGCACAGTCCTCAGGTATCCCCGGTGTTATCCAAACCGGAGAGTACTTACAAAAAGTCCGCGACCACGATCGCTCACTATTATTAGCCCTCGAAAAGTCACGGCTTGACTACGACCAGGAGAAAACAACCAAGGAAAATAAGCAAACCGAGGTCGAGGCTCTCAAGAAAAAACTCGATGCCGAAAAGGTTGCTCTCTCAGGTCAGGTAACCTCCAAAAACCAACTCCTGGCCGAAACCAAAAACAGCGAAACTCAATACCAAAAACTACTCCAGCAAGCCCAGGCCGAGTTGGTTGCGATCAAAGGCATTATTGCGGGGTTAGGCAAAGAAGTAAAAGTGAGAAATGTCGGAGAAGGGGAACGGATAGCCTCAATTATTCAAGGTTCTTCACCTTGCTCGACAGGCACTCATCTTCATTTTGAAGTGGCCCAAAACAGCAATCGACGTAATCCATTTGAACTACTCAAAAACACAAATCTTAATTGGGACAACGCAGACCCCGCCCAAAACGGCACCGGCAGTTGGAACTGGCCGCTGAATGACCCCATCCGCATAACTCAAGGATATGGTCATACTGCATATTCCTCCCGCTATACCGGAGACGTGCATACTGGAGTCGATATGGTTACTGACAATAGCACCGTAAAATCCGTAAAAGCCGGTGAACTCTATCAAGGTAGTATGAAATGCGGGAGTGGCAATTTGCTCTACGTCAGAGTCAAGCAAGACGGCGGCTTTGATACCTATTATCTCCACGTCAACTATTAGTAGGTCTCTTCAAGGCAATTGCTGTCCCAACTCCCAACCAAAACAATAAATCTTCTACCACCGAAGTCACATTAGTCTGGCTATGCACCAGGTACAGTACTACTACCATTGCCATCACATGGGAGCTCCGATCTTGATTTTTCCACAAAACGAGCAGGGTTTGTCCAATGATAAAAAGATAAATCACTAGGCTCCCCAATCCTCCCGCCACACCGATCTCTAGTAGTGACGAGTGTGCCCGGTCTACATATGCCTCGGTATAAAAATGAAATGGCCAGTCGATAGTGTTAAAAGCCCGCGAAAACTGTGCATAGCCCCACCCAGTCAGAGGTTTTTCTTTAATTGCCAATAATCCTTTGAACAGTATTCTCTCCCGGCTTTCGGATACGATTTCGGCCGGGAGCAAATTGATCCGAAAATGATAAAAATACCCTCCCACAACAATTAGTCCAACTACAACCACGCTCAGTATATGCCAAGCTCTCCATTTTTTGATTACGACCAAAGCTGTAAAGATTAATAACCCCAGCACACCTCCCCACGACCTAGCCAATAAAATTACACTCGCCTGTAATAGTAGCGCCATCATCCATACGCCACTCCAATATCCCTTGACCGATCTCAACATTTCATACGTGAACGGCAGTGCCACTACCAAGTACCCAACAAGAATATTGGGATTGCCAAAACCTTCATAGAAAAATGCAGCCGGGTATTGAACAATATTTATCAGGGCTATGATAGTGCTCCCGATCGCCGCCGCCCTTGTAATCACTCTAGTTCCTGGCCAACTAGGACTTCCAGTACCTAACGCCAGAACGATCAGACAAGACAATGTCAGTAGACCATCCATACGGTAGGGGTTGCCCCACCAGCTGGAACCCCCAACTTGGTTGTATAGCGAAGAACCAATGAGTATAACTAACAAACTCAAACTTGCCTTTGCTATTCCCCCCAATTTCCCCATATACAAACCACCGCTCACGATGGCTATGGCCACCCAGCCCAATGTCAGCAAAATAACCCCAAAAGCTTTGGGAGTTTCGTAAGACTCAAATAAACTTGGTATTCGCAACAGCGGTAATACTATCAACCATCCGCCCAGCCAAAATGACATTATCCTACTGCCTATTGACGAGCTCATCCTCCTCATTCTACACTGGAGATTAATGGATCATCCAAATGAGATAGTTCAAACTAATGAACCTCTGGTCTCCCGCATACTAACGCGCTGGAATCGCTTTCCTTTACTTCTCAAGCTGGTCACGGGCGTACTATTTTTCCTTGTGGTCGGAACCACGGTTTATGCGATGGTTGTCCAAAGTGGGCAGATCGCGCTCATCGGGCAGCCCGTACCTACAAGCGTACCCGCCACCCCTCCCATCCCCCCGTCCCCCAGCCCACTTGCCTCTCCCGCAACTTGTGTCAGCCAAGTCTACTCTGCAGAAATCTCCCATGCTTGCTCCACTCAAGGTTTTTATAACGTTAGTTACCAATGCGCCAATGGGCAGCAGTATCGCATTGGTGACGGCAGAACCTGCATTGACATCTTTGCTGCTGGCCAGGAAGCACGTAGCCGCTGTGGGGAAATTTGCCACGTCCAGGTTTCCGCCCGTCCTAGTCCGGTTATGAGTAGCTACCCATCTCCTTCTCCCATATGGCCATCCCCCATCCCGACTTCTCCCATTCCTTCACAGAGGCCTTCTCCCAGTCCGACTCCGACGATTATTTCCTGTGTAATCGACGTTTACCGACTGCGAGCCGGGGACAACGATAGCAACGGTGAACTGTATATGACTGCCGATCGTCTAGTGACTCCCGCCTCTGTTCAAGTTTTGCCCACCGACAAGTTTGTCTACGTCCCCAAAATTCGCAACAACACTCCGAATAAATACGACCTCTCGCTCAGTTTAACTAGCAACAATGTGAATGGCGATCAAGAACCTTTTATCATCCGCTCCTCCAAAGGCAACTGTAGAATTTTCGGCAACAAAACCCTCTTATGTGCCCAGAATAACTATACAGTCCCGGCTGGAGGTGTCGGGGTGCCTTTCAATGAAATGCTAATCGAAATGCAGCCGGAAACAGTCAAATTTGGTAACACCAGCACGACGTTCACGTTCTCCGGGGTAAACCGCGCCAACAATAAACCTGTCCAAACCAGCTGTACTGTCCTCATGATGACCATGCCCGTTTCTACTCCCACCCCCCAACCAACTGTACCTCCCGGCTGTTACCTCAAAGCACCCTATCTCTGTCTGCCTGCGCTCTTTGGTCGCACCTGCGATCCTCAGGTAGTCTGCCCCAAACCCAGCCCCACTCCGACTCCCACACCCACTCCTGCTTCGTGTCATCGCGAATGTCGCTGGGAAAGGTTCACCCGCAAATGTTATCAAGTCTGTGAGTAAATTTACTTGACTTCTCATCCCATTCAGCTAATCTTAAACTACATACCAATTTGTAAGGAGTGCTATGCCCAAAAAAGTAGCAAGTAACAAAAAACTATCCAAACCACTCATGGTTCTTTTCGGTGCAATAGTCATCATCGCCGGCATTATGATTGCCAAAAAGTCCCTCTTACAGCAAGCTAACATCAACGAAATTGGCGTTACTTCTACTAGCAACTCAGCCAGATGTCGATCTGGCTTGGCCACATTTAACGCTAAAAACTCCTGCGGCAACACCGGCTTTACGACCTACTCCTACACCTGTCAAAATGGCCAAAGTGGCACTGTCGGCGAAGGGACTAAATGTGTCGGCGTCGCCCACGCTTATGAGATGGCGATGCGGGCATGCGGCAATCGCTGTGTTGTCACTAGTTCCGCCAAACCAGTACCGAGTCCAGTCAAGCCGGTTGCTTCTTGCCGTCCCAGGCCGGCATGTTTAGATAGTGTCCCGCAATGCAAAATCGCAGTCACCGAAGACATGTGTCCACCTTCCCCCCAATTATCCCCCGTGCCTGCTCCGAGTGGCTGCTACTACCAGCAGGTCCAGTGTGTAAAAGCTCCTTGCGAACCAGTTCTAATCTGTGCAGATGCCAGACCAAATCCAGTTATCTGCAGAAACGAATGTGTCTGGCGTGGTCTGCAGCAAGCCTGTACCCAGGTTTGTCTCGATAAAGTCACTCAGTAATTTGCTAAACTAGTATGCAATGCGCATACTATCATGGTTTTGCGCCTGGCTAATCCTCTCGATTACCCAGGCGCAAGCTGTAGAATTGGTTATTGTCGATCCCCTGATTCGTGATCTAGAAATTACTGTCAATGCTTCTCTCTCTGCTATGACCAACTACTACCTCCAAGGTACACTAAGATCCCAAAACAGTAGCAAGTATTTTGGCGAAACCCAGAACAAAAAAGGAGATTGGATTGATTACACCAGTTCTCCAGAAAAAGAGTTTATCACCAGCAATTTTTTCCAATCCGATATTCAAAATGCCAGCTGGTCAGGAGCGATAAAAATACGCTTCAAAGCCGATGATCCCAATTATTTTGGTCCTGGTGTATATGACTTAAAGCTACGCCGATTCACCGGAAACAGTAATAGTAGTGCCGGTGACTCCAATACGCTAACAGTCAACTTAAGTGCACCACTTCCCGCGCCGACTCCCCCTCCATCACCCTCCCTCAGTCCCTCACCATCTCCACCACCCACCCAAATGCCCTCTCCATCACCCTCGCCTTCTCCCAGACCTAGTCTCAAGCCCAGCCCATCTCCCAGCCCTTCACCTCCACTTGATGCGGATCATATCGGCTCCGTAGCTGGAGCCACCACCAAAATCGATCTGACCGGATTTGGTAGCTCGCCCTCGCCGGATTCTAGTACACAAGAATCATCTTCGCCGCCACCAACCATCAACCTAGAAAGAGTCAAAACCTTACTTCTGATTGGCTCAGGGCTTCTGACTACATCCATAGCCGGAGTACTTGCCTATCGCAAATATCGTCGCTCCACTATAATACCCCCGTGAGGAAATATTTTTGGTGGCTTCTTACTTTAACCTGGGCAGCACTTATCTGGCATCTCACGACCGTACCCGATTTTCATCCGAGTGATAGCACCCTCATTAGCTTGTTGCTGAGCAATGGTGGTCACTTTATCTTTTTTGGCGCCCAAGCCATCTGGCTTCATCTCTCCGGGTTAACTCGGATTAATGCCATTCTGCTTACCGCCAACTACGGCTTGTTTATTGAGATTGTGCAGTCACGCATCCCCGGCCGCTCATACAGCCTGGTGGACTGGTCGCTCGATATCCTTGGAGCCCTCACTTTCTTATTTCTCCTCAAAAGGCTAAAATTTACCCATAATTTATGAAAATACTGATTACCGGCGGCGCTGGTTACATCGGCGCCATTACTGCCAAAGAATTAGAGAATGCCGGCCACCAAGTTTTGGTGTACGACCACTTTGTCTCCCACACTCCGGCAAAACTAGGTAACACTCCTTATATCAAAGGAGGACTGCTGGACCCGCGCACTCTCAGCAAAACCTTTTCCCAGTTTCATCCCGATGTCGTTATGCATTTTGCCGCCTACATCCAGATGGGCGAAAGTGTCAAAAACCCCCGCAAGTACTACGACAACAATTTTATCGGCAGCCTCCACCTTGTCGAAACCATGATTAAAACTGGCTGCCACAAGTTGGTTTTTGCCAGCACGGCCGGCGTATACGGCAACCCCAAAACCATTCCTATTCCCG
>CAZBFT010000039.1:0-7725 GCA_964491465.1 uncultured Pseudomonadales bacterium | reverse complement strand
TGTTCTTATGGTTTGTGCTGGGGATAGGATTCGAACCTATGCAGCCGTGAGGCAGTGGATTTACAGTCCACCCTCGTTGTCCACTTGAGTACCCCAGCTATAATTTACTTTCGCGATCTCGTTCATGACTATGCGAAAAAGACGTATGTCGGAGTATCGAATATGAATGAGACCATGTTGCATTTTATCATGAATTTCTTTGCTTTTGGATCTGATATATGGCTTAGTAAATTGTGTGGAACTAATTTTTGTTTGGTTAGACCAATATTCGATTAGCTTATTAGTAGGAAGCGTTTGGTAGGAGTATAGATATATGCGGATGCGTGATTCGTCTATTTGGTAAATTGTTCTTAAAAACTTGAGAAATACTTTGATCATACTGGGGTCCGAATTAGCAAAGTCTATGCCACTTGTGTGTGTTTTTCCTCCCTCGCCCCAGTAAAGCATCAATCCAGCAACTTTGAGTAGTTGATCATCAGTAGTTAAATTTTGCTTGGGTTGAAATGACAGAGGCGAGTGGATAAATTGATAATTCCTTGTTGCCGATGCAAGTCTGCGAGGTATATGTTTTCGCCGCATTGTGTCATTTATTGCCCATGTAGACTTGCCAAAATAATGACCCACTTCACGCATACTTAAACCTGAGTTATACAGAGTTTTGAGCCTTGCTAGTTTATCTGGGGTCCAAAATACTGGGTATGACATGAATATAGTATGACCATATTTAACCCGAATGTCAATTTACAAAAAAGCCCCGCGAAGGGGAGTTGCGAAGAAGCTTTCCCCGGACGAGTCCAGGTGGGTGGGATGTCGGCTACCTCAAAGAAGTAGCTGAACGGTCCCTCCCGCAAAAAGCTATCTTTGTGGAGGAAAAAATTCCTCGCGTTTCCCTTTCCGCAGGGCAACCCAAGGGTATCATATAATGGGGGGATGGGCAAGACAGAATGGCAAGATAACATGTTGGTGTGGGAACAAGGTAAAAGGCGTGGTTATCAACCCAACTTGCAGGAAGGGGAGAGCCGAGAAACCAGGTTGCGAGTGCGGGTGCTGTGGGTGGTGTGTGTGCTACTGTGTGCGGCCATGGTGGCAAGGGCGGTATATTTGCAGGTGTGGGAAAGCGGGCAGCAGGGGCTGCTTTCACAAGCGAATCATATTGAACTACTGCCCGATCCTGCCCAGCGGGGAATAATTTATGACCGGCGGGGAGTTGCCTTGGTCAAAAACGTGTGGGATGAGGGGGAGAAAAGGTTTAACCGTGACTTTGTATTTGGGGCAGTAACGACGCCGATATTGGGATATATGGCTGAGGTGACGAGCAATGAGCTAGGGTGTAGTGCAGGGATTTGCTATATTCCTGGCTCGTATATCGGGCGGGCAGGAGTAGAAAAGAAGTTTGAGACAACTCTAAAGGGTAAAGATGGGGGGCGATTGGTCGAGCTGGATGCCGTAGGGAACGAGGTGAGGGAATTGGGTAAGAACGCGCCGGAAGCGGGAGGGGATTTGAGTCTCAGTATTGACTCGCGGTTGCAAACCAAAATGTACGAAGCGATGCAGGGCAAGCGTGGGGCAGCCGTGGCCCTAGATTTGCAGGGTAAAGTGATGGGGATGGTGACTACCCCCACGTATGAGCCGGACAAGGTGTCGCAGTTTTTGGCTGACACGAGCGAAGAGTATTTTTTGAACAGGGTGATGTCGGGAGGATATGCAGCCGGAAGTGTATTTAAGCTGGTGACTGCGTATGCAGGCCTGGCAACCGGCAAGATTACGGCGGAAACAAAAATTGAAGATACGGGAGAAATTAGGATTGGGCCGTACCGCTATGGCAACTGGTACTTTGACCAATACGGAGGGAAAGAGGGGGAGATCAACGTAACTAAGGCATTGGGTCGCTCCAATGATATCTTTTTTTATAAAGTGGGGGAAATGGTGGGGGTAGATACCCTGTCGCGGTGGGCGCGTAAATTTGGGTTGGGGGAAGTAACCGGGATTGAACTGCCGGGCGAGATTGCGGGAATGGTACCGGACAGACTACAGAAAGAGCGGGCGACGGGAGAGAGCTGGTTTTTGGGTAACACCTACCATTTTGCGATCGGGCAAGGAGATCTGTTGGTCACTCCCCTGCAGATTGCCAGGATGACGCTCGCGGCGGTGTCGGGCAGGAAATGCCAGGTGAGCCTACAAAAAGATGGGAAAGTGGAGTGCCAGGATTTGGGTCTCAAAACCGAAGACATCGGACTGGTCCGAGAGGGGATGCGAGAGGTGTGTGCTGCGGGAGGGACTGCCTACCCATTGTTTGACTTTGAACCGTATGTGATTTGTAAAACCGGGACGGCACAGCACGCGGGGCAGAAGACGGAAGAAGATGAGCCTCATGCGTGGGTGACGGTGGCATACCCAGGGGAAAACCCAACCATGATTTTGACTGTGTTTGTAGAGGCTGGGGGAGAGGGGAGTGCAGTGGCCGCGCCGATTGCCCGCGAAATATTGGGGTATTGGAAAACGGTGAGTAATTAGGGAAAAGAACTGGAAAACAAACCGTGGCGATGGCTTACCGCCACGGTTTGTTTTTTGAATCCAGTTTGCTTTTAGGCAGCAACAACCAGGTAGACCTGGAGGTCACCTGCCATAGGCAGATTTCCAACCGGTGCCATTGGCGCCAGTGCTTTTACGAAAGGCTCTGTCCCAGCCTCTTCAACACGATACCCATACAATGGATTGTCGGTTGGTTGTTGGACGAAACATTGTCCGGTATTGAGAGTGGCCAAAGTCACGGGATTAGGATCGACTATCAATCTGGTCATGACTTAGGCTTCCCACTCGACGGTGGCTTCAGAGGGCAAACGCTGGTCGTCAGCGAGTGAGGGGCATCGCACGGATGTGAAAGTCTTCATGGTGCACATCTTGGTTGCTTCCTCACCAGCCGCGAACTCGTGTGAGTCGTCTACGGTGCGCGTGGTGCGTACAAATCTGACTCGGGCGCCCACAGGCGCTAGGGATAACGGACCTTTATGCATTGTTCGATTCTCCTTTGAAAGATGGGGGTTACTAATTTGTCTAGCAACGAACGGGATGGGGGGGTTGCACCTCCTGGGGTGGGATAACTTACTCTAAAAAACTTCTAAATTTTTTTATACATACCTACTCTCAAAGCACACGAGATGCCCTAGGAGTAGGTATGTAAATTAGCAAACTGGATTGTAAAAGTGCGTAAGAGCCAACAAAAAAGACGCGAATGTCTTATAGTTAGCGGGTACAGAAGAGACCTTAGACAATTGATGAGTATCTGTCAACAGGCAAGGATAGTCGGAATAATAACTGAGCCACCTCTGGGACTCGAACCCAGCACCTACAGTTTACAAAACTGTTGCTCTACCGGATGAGCTAAGGTGGCATCCCAGGCTGCTGCGCGCCTGGACGCATTTCTCAGGTCACTGCGTGACTTGAAGTGCAGCATCAAACTAATAAGTTATTCTACTATGAAATCGGAAATTAGGTTTATTGGGCAGGAGCGGTAGGTGCGATTGGAGCGGCAGCATCGGCAGCGACACCGGACTTGAGACTGTCGAGTTCTTTTTGGATTTCGGCGAGGGCGGCTTCGTCGGAGCTGGATGTTGTCGGAGCGGTGGGCGTGGGAGTTGGTGTGACAGTGCCGCTGGCGGGTGGCGTGGTCTGCGCCTCGCTTGAGTTCGTGGGCGCGCTAGGAAGCGGAGGCAGATCAAGCGGAGGGACGGACAAGGGGGGAGTTGCGGGTGTAGGAGCCGTGGGAATAGGCGCTGGAGCAGGAGGGAGAGGAGGTAGATCGAGCGGAGGAAGTGGTTGGGCTGGAGCGGGTGGAGCGGAAGGAGTGGGGGCTGGTGCAGCAGCTTGAATCGTGTCGGGTGTGACAGTGTCAGTTGGGGCAGCCGCAGTTCCACCCAATTTGGCGATGGTTTCGTCCGCCAATTTCATGCGACGCTCGGTGGCTTTTTGGAAAATTTCTAGCTCTTTGACGATGGTGGGGAAAACTTTGGGGAGATCGGCGTCGCTAGTATTGTTGACGATGTCGATCAGGTTAATTTTGATCGGTTCGCGTAGGGGCGAATCAATCAAAAGATTAACGAGTGTTTGCTTGTTTAAGGTATCGGGCATTGTGTCCAATATAGTATAGATCGCTTCGTGGTGTCAACGGGTCATTGTGCAACTCACGAGGCTTTGGTACAATTCACGTCATGGCAAAAGCAAAAAAAGGCCCGCGGCAAGCATTTGGACTACGTTGCGGCGTGTGCAAAACCTTTAACTACATCACCAGCCGGAATAAGCTGAATACACCCGACAAGTTGGTGTTGTCCAAATACTGTTCCGCCTGCAAAAAACACACCGACCACAAAGAAGCGAAAAAACTTAAGTGATTTTCCGATAAAGTTTGAGAATATTAAAAGCACCCTGAGAAATTGGTTTGGATAAATGGTGGGCGCGGGTGAGAGCTAGCTCAACCCAGGGTTTATTTTTCTCGATAGGTATCGTGGTAACCGCGCGCAGTTGGGCCAAAATATTCGGCAGGTCGGCGCGGACGCTGACACCCCATGCCTCGGTCACGGCGCGAATATTCTCTTCCCATTCTCCCCATGGGTGTAAGGTGAGCAGGAAACAGCCGGCGGCAATGGCTTCGTAAGCCATATCGCCGCTAGGCTTGGATATAAAACCGTCTGCCCAAGGGAAAACGTAGTCGAGCAACAGTTCGTTGGCGTCGACGATGTCGTGGCCATGGAAAATGCGGAAGGGGGATTGGGGATCCTGGGCATCACCGACTTTGATATGGTGGACACGGGCAAAGGTGGCAAACATGGTCGCAAAGTCGTCGTGGACTCCGGCATAGGCGGCGATGTGGACTTCGCCTTTTTTGATTGCGGGAGCCAGGTGGAGCAAGAGCTCTTGGATTTCGTCTTTGTTGGTACCCAAGCCCCCGGTCGTGAGTGCGAGACGGAGTGGACGGTGTTTGTAGCCGGTAATCGCCGTATTTTTGTCTTTGACCGGGATGCGGGGATCGACAGGGCAGCCAGTCACAGTCACCCTTTTTTCATCCACTTTGTGTCCCAGGATATAGGCCAGCTCGATAAGTCTGGCTTTGGTCATTTCGTCAAAAACAGCCCAGGATAATTTGGGATTGTCGGCGTGGGTCAAGTATTGGGGGCGGACGTGCGGATCGGTCACCACCTGCAGGACAGTTTTACCGTTTTCGAGGAGAATATTGCCAGCTTCGTAGTGAAGGCTGATGATGGGGCGGCTAATCCGACCGGTGACGTAGGTCAAAGGCTCACGGATGGCACCCGTTAGGGGGAGCTGATTGCGGAGGCGAGTGTCCATGAGGTCTTTGAGCTCTTTGAGCAGGGGATTGCGGGCAATCAGGCGACCCATCCTCTCTGTAAACATGATCTTGGGCCAGTCTTTGGCGCTCACGTAATTGGTGGGGTCAATCATCCAAAAAGTAGATTTACGCTGAGTGGCAGCGACTACTAACGCGTTGGCCATGCTGTAGTGGGCGCGGGAAAAGGTGACATCAGGTGTTTCCTCGGTTGGCTTTTCGCCAAACTTGGCTTCTAGCTCTTCTTTGAAGGTAGCGCTCACTGTCACGATCGGGATCTCGACTGTTTCTAGGAGGTGACGCTCTTCGTGCGCGGTGCGTTTAAATTCCAAGTCTTCCGGAATCGGGCGGTGGGTCGTGGGCATGAGATAAGAATAGCGTGAAACAACTAGACAGTAAAGCCTCAACACTTTTGTATAAATGGGGGATGAGACGGCAGTGATCGTTCAAAAATCACAGTTTGATGGTATTTTTTAGCTCGTTGGCGAGAATTCTCTGGATTACCTTCGTTGATAGTTGGATTAACCCATAAGGTATCCCTGGCTTCGCGATATATGTTCCATTCTTTGGCTGTAACCCATTTAGCATCCTCAATTCGTAGTAGTTGGTTTGATATGTCTGGTATGTTTCCATCGTATAAAGGTTTTACAAAAACTTCCTCATAATTGCGTAAATATTGCTCCATCGTATCTGTTGGTCTGGGTAATTCGATTGAAACGTCATTTAAATGTATAAATTGTCCATTTTTTCTCATGCACTCGAAAACTGCCGGTGGGTGATGAAGATAAGACCAAAAATTTACCAAATTGATGAGACTTGGGAGTGATGATCCAATAAATCTACATGCGTAATCGTGAGTTTTTTCTCCTGCAATAACGCAGAGCTTGGGGTCGGATGAAATTAAGAAAGATCGGGGGATAATTTGATCGCCTTCACGCGCGTCAGTTTTCTCATACCATTCAATATGTATAGACCATCCTTCCGGATGTTTCCAATCGGAGCCTGGTTGAAATCTAATGTTAAGAATCTTGAATTGGGGATCTTGAATGAATGATTTGGCTATCAAACCTTTTCGAGAACTTCTCTCGCCTTCTAGAGAACTGGAGAATTTATCCCAAGTTGTAGACTTTCTACCAGGAACTGAAATATTTTTCCATAACTCTGGTTTGCTTGCCTGAGTATCCCAAACCATTGGATCGGTCCATGTGGCAGAGCTTACCCAAGGTTTACGATTAAGATGCCTTATTTCGATAACTCTATCTTTAATAAGATTAATATCGTCAGGCTTGAATAAACGCACAGTCTCATCTCCAACAGGAATCCCAGTTTCTAACCAATACTTTGTCATCAATATTTGCCATAATGCTTTGGGAGGTAAAGGGTTTAGCTCATTTGGATCCCATTCTTTTGACGTTATGATATTTATTCCAGTACAACGCTGAATCGCTTCGATTTGTTCTCTGAGATTAGTAGGCAGACCTGATATAAGTTCTGGTGAAATTCTCATAATGGTTCTTTTTTTCGTGACTTTGAGAATTATAGACTACATTGCAAGCTATGGGATAGAAGAGCAAGCTCACGAGAGTTTGGCCAAATGGGTGTAGTGGCGCAACAATGGGTAGGATTACTTGTTGAATATATCTAGCACTTCCGAGTTGCGAATGAGGATAGTGCGATCGGTCGTAAAAGAAAGTCCTTTGTTGGGGCTCTGTTCAAACCCCAGGTAAATTACCTCTACTTTCCGTGATTTAATTTCTTTGACTGCAGGCTGAAGATCCGAATCTGAGCTACAGAGAATAGCGGTCGAGATTGTTTTGTCGCAGGCGTTAGCCACTAGGTCTACGGCTATTTTTACGTCCACACCTTTTTCGTGGAAAATCGTTTTTTTCTTACCATTTACCTGTACTTCTTGGGGTCGGACATTGCCGCCGATAATTACTTTAATTCCACTTTTTTCTAAGTTTGATTTTTGGATGCGCT
Source organism: uncultured Pseudomonadales bacterium (assembly GCA_964491465.1). Taxonomy (GTDB): domain Bacteria; phylum Patescibacteriota; class Microgenomatia; order UBA1400; family UBA12108; genus UBA12108. The sequence continues at coordinate 404 of CAZBFT010000039.1, read as the reverse complement.
GCTTGAGAATGAGTTTTTTTGATTGTTCGGCGTTGTCCTCGTGAAAGCGAATTTTGGCGATGTAGTAGCGTTGCTCGGCAATTGATATTCCTTTGAGTACCAGAGAGAATAGAGAGGAGTAATTAAAATTTTCGAGGTTGAGTTTGGCGTCAGGAAGCCCTGAATTTTTAAGAACAGTTTTGAGATAGTGCTTGAGATTTTCTCCGTCGATATAGAGGATCGTTTTGGGCATAGGGTATTTTAGCATTAAAAAACCTCGTCGAGCCGAGGCATAGACGAGGCGTTTATGAGTGTAGTTTAACACCTAGGGTCAATAGATTCAACAGTTAAAAGTATCAAAGTGTATCACTGCAGGGGTACTAGGACTTGAACCTAGACGAAAGCTTTTGGAGAGCTTCATGCTA
>CAZBFT010000038.1:5146-8003 GCA_964491465.1 uncultured Pseudomonadales bacterium | reverse complement strand
TGCCCCGCCACATAAGCCAACAACCCCAATCCCGTATTAAATACTAATATTTCCCCTTCTGTAATAACCTCGCAATGTTCTGGTACTCTTGGGGGTAAGTCAAATCCGCGCTTTCCAAGTTCCCCACACTGATCGCACATCGCCCCCTCCTTCACTATTTACATAACAAAGGCTTAGTCAAAGAAAAACACCAAAATCATTCGAAAACTTGGCGGAACCGCTTATCAACTAAGATTATCTTGAACCATGGCGCGTATAGATCTGACCGATTCTTGACATCTAGATTTAACTCCTCCCACTCTATCCATTTATAGTCCATGGCTTCCTCGGGATTTGGTGTCACTTCTCCATCCCACTCACCTACCATCACGGTATCCATCTCATTTTCACACCACCCCTCAATGTCTGGCGCATAGTAACTAAATGCATACAAGATTTTCAACTTATCACCGTCAACCTCTACCCCCAATTCCTCCCGCACCCTCGAAACAGCACTTAGGATATATTCTTCTCCCGGCGCCATGTTGTAGCAACAAGTGTTCGCCCAATAGTGGGGGAAAACCGGCTTACTCCCTGCTCGCTGCTGCAACAATAGTTCCACCTTTCCCCTTCGCTTTCGGTAAAGTTGCAGTGAAAACGCCCTATGTTTTATCCCTAGATTCCTATGTGCCTCAACCAATTCAACAATTCCTAATTCCTTATCATTCTCATCCACTGCAATCACTTTCCTATTGTGATATTTCTTATCCACCTCTTCCACGGTCTTACGCAATTTCATCCAACAATTATCTCACATCCAGATCAGCCATCATGTGTAACACCTCCAAAGCTGACTCGACCCTCTCTTGCTCTAATCTTAAAGCCATTTCCACAATAGATAATTCCGCGCTTTCGGCCATCATCGCTCTTAGCTCAGATGGTAACCTGGAATAATACTCAAAAGCTGTTACTCCAACGCTTGCTGACCTCTCCTTCCCCGTAGCCGAAAACATATGGGAAAAGTCCAACTTACCCTCTTTCCAAGATTCAAAAATTTGTGGAATTTTAGACCTTGTCCTTCCTATGGACATTCTCTTCACATGCGGAGGACTTCCAGAATTCATGCAATCTAAGTCGCCAATTTCCTAAATACCATTCTCTATCTCGCCCGCCAAAACCGTAAAACCAAAGTCAAAAGCAACCCCTGCCACAGCAACAGCCCAATCAGCGTACTCCCCAAAACCAGTGCCGTCAGCTCCCGCCCGATTCTTCCAAGCGTAAAGATATAGCTCCCCACCCTTCCGACCACAAACAGGCTCACTAGCCCCATGACCGGCGACAACGTGACCGGCAATAGGATTGGTTTGTCCAACACCATCCTCCTTACCGATTGGTACGGGTGGATCGCCAGCCCCGCCAGCGTTACGCTCCACACATAGCTCACCCACACCATCCACGCAGTTTTCAATTTAAAGTTTTGGTTTTGATTTTTGAGTTTTAAGCTTTGCGTTGACATCAAAATCCTCCAAACAATCCCAATATAAATTCTCTATATCCTGCTCCCAGCATAATCCGAAATACGAAATACAATACACCCGACCCTGGTACCAACACTCTCCATGGGTTTACCGCCAGCCAATCTCCCAGCCCTTTTGCCCAACCAGGTATCACCTCCGTTTGTGCCAGCTTTTGCTGTTCCCTTGCTTTTTGCTCCAATTCTGCGACAAAACTATGCTCGCTCTTCATAAGCTTCCCGAAAAGCCAACCGTGCTCGGTATAGTAACGACTCTGCCGCTTTAAATGGCAACTCCATCCGCTCGGCAATCTCCTTTACACTCATCGACAACTCGTATCGGTACGACAAAATGTCTTGGTACTGTCTCGATAAACTCCGGTAAGCTGCCATAAAGCGCTTTTCCATCCTTTTCTTCTCATAGGCGAACTCCGGGGAAAGTATCTCTGATACCATGTTGTCAAAGAGAGGTGCTGTTTTCTCGACCGCTGCGCGCACATACCGCTTACGGTAAAAATCTGCCACCTCATGCCTGGCTATTGACAGCAGCCACGTAGCGACACTCGAGTCACCTCGGTAGAGTGGGAGTGAATCGAAAGCAGATAAAAAAGTATCCTGCAAAATCTCCTCTACCTCTCCCTCCGGCAATTTACCCTGCAAATATCGCCGCGTCTTGGGCGCATAAGCCCGATAAAACTCCGTCGCCGCACCTTTCTCTCCCTGTAATAATCGCACTACCAATTTGTCCATACCTGTTATAATTTTAGCACTATGGCGTGTCCTGATAACTTGGGCGACTGTCTCAGCTTCCAAAGCGGTTCTGCCAATCAGGCTTATCCCGATGCCGGCACTCTGGTCAATCAAATCTTACCCAACGTCTACATCGCCGCCGGAATCGTCATTTTCTTCATGATTGTCCTCGGCGGTTTTACCATGATTGCCAATGCTAGCAACCCTCAAAAAATGGAAGAGGGCAAAAAAACCATTACCTCTGCTATAATGGGTCTGTTAGTTGTCTTTGCCTCCTACTGGATCATCCAATTGATCCAGGTACTAACGGGGCTGGAGATTTTATAAATATGGCAGGTATTTTCGGCAGCGTCACCAACCCCATCGACAAATACGGCAGTGTAAACGTTGGTCTCCCCAAATTTGTCAGCAACATCATCACCGTTATCTTTGTCGGCGCCGGCCTCTTCGCCTTTTTTAACCTCATGTTTGCCGGTTTTTCCTATATCACCAGCAACGGCGATCAAAAAAAACTCGAAACAGCCCTAGCCTCCATCAACATGTCGCTTACCGGCTTGGTGATCATGGTCGCTGCTGCTGCCGTAACCGGCATTGTTTCATTTATTCTGTTTGGAG
>CAZBFT010000038.1:1909-5136 GCA_964491465.1 uncultured Pseudomonadales bacterium | reverse complement strand
AAAGGACCAGGTAGTTTTTAATTATGATAAGCAAAATTCATGCCGCTGACGTCAACTTTGGTGATGGTGGAGGCTTCGTTACCCCTGGAGGTTATCAACCCGGGACCGATCTCGCCAGCAACACCAGCGCCGTCGAAAAACTCATCAGCAACGTGCTTGTAGTTCTTACTGTGACTGCTGGCATTGCTTTTGCCCTCTGGTTCCTCATGGGTGGCCTCAACTGGATCACGGCAGGTGGGGACAAAGGGAAAATTGACAAAGCCAAGGGCATGATGACCAACGGCGCAATCGGTCTCATCATCATCGTCGTTTCCTATGCCATCACCTGGATCGTCGGCAGCGCCCTCGGTCTCAACATTCTCGAACCTGGCACCATTTTACAAAAAATTACTTTTTAACCATTTATGAACTTTCACCTTGTCCCCCACGCCCACGCCGCCATCACCAACGTCGCCGTTCCCGGGGGCGACAACCCCACCAATGCCCCTGGTCAATTCGCCGTTACCATGGCTACCCTCTGGCAAACCATTATTATCGTTGGTGGTCTCGCCTTCCTCCTTTACTTTTTATGGGGCGGCGTAGAGTGGATCACAGCCGGCGGCGATAAAGGCAAAATCGAAACTGCCCGCGGCAAAATTACCCAAGGCCTTATTGGTCTCACCCTCTTGGCCGCCAGCTACGTTATCATCAAATTCCTCCAGTCCGCCCTTGGTCTCGACATTCTCAATATTATTTGGCCCACAGCGGGCTGAGCACAAAATATATATATGAACTTTACTAACTTTCAGCTTGTCCCCCAAGCTCACGCCCAAGCCGGCTCATTCTCCGTCAACGTCGGCGACGAAGTCCAATCGCGGGTCGCCATCAACACCACCTTGGGTGATTTCGTCCAAAAAGGCTTCTCTGCCGTCATCCTGGTAGCTGGACTTGCAACCTTTATGTACCTCGTCTACGGAGGCATCTCCTGGATTAGCGCCGGCGGAGACAAAGGCAAGCTTGAAGAAGCCCGCAGCAAAATCACCAACGGTATCATTGGTCTCGCCATCGTCGCTTCCGCTTGGGCCATCTACAAACTCGTCGATTACTTCTTTGGAATCGGGATCGCCCAATAAATTGACAACCGTTGTCTAACCTACTAGACTAAACATATACATAAGTCCGAGGAGGAAAATTATGGCTCTCTTAAGTAAAGTCTTCGCCCAAGCCCCTGGTGCCCCCGACCTAAGCATCGGTAAGCCCGAAAACGTAGCCATCACCAACATTGGGACTTTGATTAAAGGCGCCGTCCAGGGCGCTCTCCTCATCTCCGCTCTCCTAGTCTTTATGTACCTCATTTGGGGTGGTATCCAATGGATTACTAGCGGTGGCGACAAAGGTAAAACCCAAGAAGCTCGCGACCGCATCACCGCCGCCCTAGTCGGGCTGGCTGTCGTCGCCTCAGCCTGGGCTGTCATGTTGATCATCCAATACTTCTTTGGTATCAGCATCCTCAACGACAACATCACCCCACCCAAAGCGTATTGAGCACAATAAATTCTTTCAATATAGCGCGAAATCCCGCTGAGCGGGACTAAAGTCAACTTAATAACTTAGCGAACGCTAGGTGCAGCCGCATCTCTCCAAGAAAAAATTCTACGCAGCGCGACTGGCGCGAGTATATAGGTAAAAATTTCACCAGAAATTTATTACCGGTTTTTCTAGGAGACGGTGCGCCGAACCAAAGCGAGCACGTCTGCCTGTCCGAACACAATACTACTTGCTATAATCCCCTTATGAACGAAACTGCCGCCGAGCTCTCCTCCCTCCCTACCTACTTCGGCAACGTCCTCATGGCCATGATCCCTTTGATCGGGCTCGTCGCCTTCATCATGATTTTAGCGGGCGGATTTAAAATCCTCACCAGCAGTGGTGACGCCAAGGGTTTGGCTGGAGGCAAACAAACGATCACCCTCGCCGTGGCTGGCATCGCCCTCGCCATCGTAGCCTGGCTCGTACTTCTCCTCATCCAGACTACCACCGGCGTCCAGGTCACCCAATTCAAATTCAGCTTTAACTAAGCTATGAAATTATTGCGATTTTCTGCGACTCTGCTTGTTACTTGTTACTTGCTGCTTGCTACTGCGCCAAAGGCGCTCGCCGTTTGGACCGAACCTTTCCCCCCCTTCTCCGTCGAAGGGAATCCTGGTCATGACTATTTTTTTAGCGACATCTTCCCCCTTTTCCGTTTTTTCCAACCCCGGAATCTAGAAATATACGAAAATGCCGATCGCTCGCGTACCTACGTAGACTTACAAGTCTGTCCTGGCCCAGGATCCGATCGCCGTGATTACGAGTGCAACAACCAGGGCGACGGCTGCGATGGTGGCGAAGTCGACCTCTGCCACGACGACCCAGATGATCAATCCTTTGATCACACCACTATTTCCAAAAACGGCAGCTGTAAATACTTTAAAGGTGTCGACAACAGCAACCCCCAAGCTCTTCGCGAAGGTAAATGTGAATACAAGCAAACTCCCTCCATCAAACGCAACGTCAAAGGCACCGACTTCACTACTCAAAAGGATTTTTACGATTCCGGTCTAGTCTACCCCAAAATTCAAAGTGGTAGTCTCTCCTACGTCAATCAAGGTAGCGACAATACAATCACTTGGGGATCGTCCTATTTAAGTAGCAGCTCTTGCGACATCGCTCTCCGCCAGTTTATCGTCCTTCGCCGTGCCGCTCACACCCGTCAAACGGTACGTGAGACGGGCGAGTGGCCTCTCGGCTGGGTCGACTGGGGCTATCAACTGAAAAATGGGAAGACTCTGTTAGATGTTAATTCCGAAATTCCTGACGATATTGGTGGTGCCCTCAATGGTCTCATTGAAGGCCTGGACGACTTCTACCTTACCGCCGCCAGCGTGATCAGTGACGTGTCAGAAGAAAAAAAGCAAATTTGCGACGCTTATCAAAAATACCTCGCACAAACTCCACAACCAGCCTGGCTTGAAGATTTAGCGCTCGCTCCCCAATATCCACCCTCTTATCGTCAGGGCTATGTTCGGCCCTCCATTTGCGTCTGGGACAAGTGCTGCCCCACTACTCGCTGCCCCCTCACCGTCGAACAGCTTAGGGGGACCAAGCGCGCACTTTACTACGACCTCGGCATCTCCCAAACCTACAACGCCGCGCTGGACGAAATGTTTATGACTTACCCCCTCGAACAATCTCTCAAAATTTTTAAT
>CAZBFT010000038.1:0-1809 GCA_964491465.1 uncultured Pseudomonadales bacterium | reverse complement strand
GCTGGACGAAATGTTTATGACTTACCCCCTCGAACAATCTCTCAAAATTTTTAATCAGCTCGTGACCAAAAATCCGCTAGTCCGCTATCTCAGCTCCGCTTCGCCCAATGCTATTCCCAGCAAAATCCTCCCCCTTTTGACTCAGTGGGCCAAAGGCACCTGTGCAGAGTATGTCCCATGGGCTACTTGGCTTGCCTTCGGCACCCACATGGACTATTTAGACCCCAAGGCATTTCTCGATCCTGCCAAAAAATGCCCCGACTACGACCTTATGCCGGAGGTGAAAAAAGAAACTGCCGCCGCCACCCCCCTCACCGGACTTGCTGCGCTGCTCAATCTCATCTGGGGCAAACAAGCCGACGACGTAGATCCGGTCAAATATCACCTCATTACCATCCCCGATGCCATGGGTCAAAGCATCCAGGAAATCAAACAACCATTTTATGATAGCCGCGACACCTTGGCTGATCTAGAATCGGTCACCGACTATAATCTCGATCAAAGCAATATCGTCGACGATGGTGGTGAACATTTATACGCGGGCGAAAGTGGCATCAGCGCATCGGCCAAACGCTTGCTTCCCTATTATGTTTGTGACGACTCCATGTTTTCCGCCCAAACTGAAACCAGTATCGAAGCCTACGCCCTTGGCACCCGCATTGGTTGCCAAGATGCGAGCAAAACTTCAGGCAAATGCACTGGCGAAAAATTTGCCGCGATTATCCAGGATTCTCAATGGAAACAACCCCTAAGTTCTGCCACTCAAATCATCCTCAACTCCAAAATGTTTGTGGGTGGCGCGCTTAATCCAGAGCTAGAGGAGGCCTACGCCAAAGCCGAAGAAGAGACAGGGGTTCCCTGTGAAGTTTTGGCCGGTCATCACTTTGCTGAAGCCAGTCAATATTTTACCGACGCGGGAGACCCCGCCGAGCACTCCCTCGCCAACGGCAACTTCCTCCGCGACGAGGGTATGACCCTAGAAGAGTCGGCCATCGCAACCGCCAAGCAAATCAAAACCAGACCATATGACCGAGATACCGCCCACCTAATCACTGCCATGTCCAACTTTAACGGTGGAGGCAACAGCAACTGCCAAGCAGGTTTCCCTGCCCCAATTCCCTATGGCGGTTGCCCCCGTCTCTTCCAAGGAGAAGATGATCCTTATGTTACCAACTTGCTCGATAGCAAACACGGTAGCATGTTCCTCCTTTATTGCGGAGATTTTCTCGCGTGTAACCCACCCAAGCCCTACGGCACCGACCGTCCCGGCGCCTTTTCGGTCGCCCTCGCTGTCTATAACGAAGCCACCAGCAAGAATTCTCCCGACGCCACACCCTCTGCTAGCACTCCCACCCCTACTCCCGGGCCAGTGACAACCGGAACTGGAGTGAATCCCGCCGGCACCTGCGGCAGCGGCTACATTGATACCGCCCTCGGTTGTCTACCCTACGAACGCACGGAATTTGTCATGGCTCTCCTCCGCTTCCTGGTCGGCCTCGGCGGCGCGCTCTCCCTTGTCATCATGCTCTTCGGCGTCTTCCAAATCATGACCGCCGCTGGCAACGCTGAGCAAGTGAAAAAAGGCCGCGAACTCTTTACGGGGGCCATCACCGGTCTACTATTCCTAATCTTTGCCGTCTCGCTCCTTAGGCTCTTCGCCGCTGATATACTCAAGTTGCCCGGCTTCTAAATATGAACTACCTACTCAAAATTTTGCACAACAAATTCGCCCGTACCGCCATCGTTTCCACTATTCTCATTTTTGTACTTGTTGTTGTTTTTTCCCCAAAAAAATCAATCTCGTCAGGC
>CAZBFT010000037.1:7850-8223 GCA_964491465.1 uncultured Pseudomonadales bacterium | reverse complement strand
CAATTTGCAAAAATCTCACTGTTTTTCAGCGAAAGATATTTTTCTCGGAAAATCTTGCATAAGTTCCTTAAAAAAGGTCTATAACTAGAGTATTTTTATGTCTTACTATCCCAGTACCATTGGGGTATTTGGATTAATTTCAAATGACCTAATCGTATCATCATGCTCTCCGTGCTGACACCATATTCTTGAGCTAGCTCGGTTAGGTTTGCGCTCGCTAGTTCCTCAAATGTACACGGCTCAGTCAGAGAATATTTTGACTTGAACTTGTTCCATGAGTTTCTTAACAAAATCTCCGGCATCAGTATCATAGATGCGAATGTCCTAGCTTGGTGTTCGATAAATTTATATTTTGCCTGATTTATACCTACAT
>CAZBFT010000037.1:5802-7840 GCA_964491465.1 uncultured Pseudomonadales bacterium | reverse complement strand
AAATAATCTTCGATACCTTTTGGCCCGTTTTTGTCATACCATTCACGATGTAGGAAATAGTGCCCTATTTCCTCTGCAAGAGTGAACAACACTCGATTCGGCTGGGAACAGTACATTTTTTCATCTATCACAATACAGTCGAACGACTGATTGATAAATGCGCTAATACCTATTAAGCGATCAAGCCCTGGTATAAGCACTAATCTTATATGTAGCTTTTGCTCGATAATTTCCTCAAGGGGCAATGGATGCTGTGAATCATTGTTGTAGGACTTAAGAAAACTGTCAGCAGCATCAGTAACTTTACGTAAATTTATTGAGTCAGGGTCATGCATTTTCGAGGAGTTCCATTAATTTCTTGAGTTTCTCCTCATTTAGCTGCTTATTCCTCACTGTCCGGAAAAAAGCTGGAAGCATTGTGGAGACTTGTTTATTATTTCTGATATCGTTGGGAATTTGCCCTTTAGCAGAATGGGCTAAATCGTAAAACAAAACTTGTTCTTCCGAATCTTGCTTGATCTGTAAGGCTCTTGAATATCCAGACAAAATCTCATTATCGAGAGAGGGAATAGCCACGCTGCGCTCTAATCTACTTATGTTTCCTGGGTCGTATCCGAATTGAGTGCAGAAACTTCGCAACGTATACCCTAGCTTAATCCGTTTAAGCCTAAAAAATTCTCCAAAGCTCTTTGCTAACATGTTATTACTTTTATTCATTCTGTTGTAAGAATAATACAACATTTCCCGTATGTCAAATTATTGATAGATGATCTGGGGATTTTTGATATTTACTGTTCAAAATGACCTGAATTGTGTTATAAAATGAGTTCTGACTTTATGATATAAATGCTCAACAGCTAAAAAGACATTTAGATTATGTATACTCACGCACCCAATAATTATAAATGCCCGCTGTGTGGCTTAGTTAGCGGTTCTGACGATCAACCCTCAAAGCAGAGTGATATTTTCTACAAAGATCGCTTTTTAACAGCTTATATTGCTCCCAAGTGGTGGCCTAACAACCCAGCTCACGTGATAATCATTCCTAACCAGCACATTGAAAGCCTTTATGATATCTCTGATGAACTATTAATGAGAATTTACTCTATGGCCAAGAAAGTGTCTGTAGCACTAAAAGAAGTTTACAAATGCGACGGCACCTCTACTAGACAACATAATGAGCCAGCGGGGAACCAGGATGTATGGCACTTTCATACACACGTGTTTCCGCGTTATGACAATGACCAACTATATGAACTAAGTCAAAGCAGTCGTTGGACTGAGCCTGAAGAGCGTGTGCCCTATGCTAATAAGCTGCGGGATTACTTTAGCAAATAATTGAGCTGCTTTTCTAGCATATTCTTCGCGATTAATTAAATCCTGACTTGCAAACTTCCTATACTCATACTTTAATGGTATGTGTAAGGAATCTAATGAAGTTCTGGTTAGTTGTAGCCGGATTGGTGGGGTGGTGGTGGGTAGGGTCCAACCTAGCGTTGGCCTCCCCTTCTCAGATCGTGGACTCAGCGGAGAACCGAAGTAGTGCTTATTCTTCCAACCGTCGGATTGTCCGCACTACGGCTGGCAGTAACGGCCGGCGGGTATTTACAGCTCTACATAACGGGGTCGATCAGGTGATTTATTACTCCGACGATCCGGAGGCCAGCTCCCCTACTTGGTCGACGCTGACTTACAAGACCGGGACCGTACACCGCGTGGCCGATATGGTGTGGGATGAGAGTAATGATGTAATTTACTTGTGTTATGCACGGGGAAGCCTGAGCAATAATAGCAATGCCGACGTGTTTTACCGGCGAATCAGCAACTTGGGTTCTAGTCCCCCGACATTGGGTGCCGAGCAGACAGTGTTTAACGGCACTGCGGGCGCAACGACGTATAACGGCTGTAATATCGAGATCGCGGGCGACTCGGGCACAAATAAAGTGGTGGTATTTGCCAACTCCGGCACGGCCGGCAGCGACATGGAACGCATCGAAGTCTCGGCGGGGACGCTCAATAGCGACGCGCCGACGTGGTC
>CAZBFT010000037.1:5142-5792 GCA_964491465.1 uncultured Pseudomonadales bacterium | reverse complement strand
CGTGGTCTGGCGCCTACACTGTCAAGTCCTGGGCAGCCACGGCGGGAAGCGGCCTACAGGGAGTATCGCGGGTCAATACAAACAAGCTGGTGATGTTTTACCATGACGCGACCGATATGCAGGCCAGCCGCCACGATGACTCGGCGGCAATCAATGCCACAGCTGGGTGGGACGCCCTGGACGGCACCGACAACTCGCAGACGTTGATCAGTAGCGACGATGCCGACGTGACGGCGGTCATTAATATGGCGTCGGTAGTCGGGGGATGGAATAATGATGTGGTATGGTTTGGCTGGATTGACAGCGGGGACGACATAAATACTCGCCGGTGGAACGGCAGTAGCCTCGACACGGAGATGATACAGGTCACTGGAGCGGCCAGCACGATCGGCCCGGCACTTACTACCGATGGAACTACTTTGTATATGCTCCACCGGGACTCGACCGATGCGACTAAAACCGTGATGGAAACCCGGCCGATGAGCGACGGGACGACAGCGTGGTCGGGTGTTTTGACCACGATTGATACGGGCACTGAAACAGAGTCATACCCCAATGTGCCCAAAAAACTTTACCAAGGAAAATTGGATCTGTTGACCACGACCAACACAAGTTTTTTGGTGCGGCATGCTTCCTCGTACAAAGTGGCG
>CAZBFT010000037.1:2881-5132 GCA_964491465.1 uncultured Pseudomonadales bacterium | reverse complement strand
AATGTTTACCAAGAGTCGGCTTCGGCGCCGTACGAAGGGAGTACGGTGTGGAGCGGCTGTGACTCTAGTACGCTCAACGTGGCCATCTCGGTCGCCGGCGGAACCAAAGTGAATACTTGGTGCGACAGCGGCACGGGAGGATTTAGTTTTGTTTTACCGCAACCTAGTGGCGCCGACTCCGACCTCACCGTGTTTTTGGATACGGGAGGTGGCGATAAGGCCGTTATTTATACGCACAACGCCGACACAATTACGGATATTACAGGTCTAACGCTCTACAAAAACCATGTGTGGGTGGAGTCCCAAACTGCGACGAGTATCACCAATGCCGATATCAACAGTTACGACCAAAGCAATGACGCTGACATACCAATGGCGAGTGACGGAACGGCGGCGAGTGTCGACGCCGGAATTGAGCTACATATCAATACCGGTGACACCTTGGCCCCAGGAGGGAACATCACCGCGGAAAAACTACATGTAAAAGGCACATATACCGGGGCGAGTGAAACACTAACTTTAACTGGCAGTGGCAGCTCGGCGAGTTGTGATGAGACGGTCGCCAACTTGCGCCCATTGTGTGTCGACAGCGGGACTTTTACCCAAGCGAGCAATACCGTGTTTTTTAGTGGAGGGAGCTCGGCATTGATCCAAAACGCCACGTACAATCATTTGCGGATCGAACCGGGCGCCAATACCGTCACACACACGATCATGGCGGGAACAACGACCATTGGGGGGAACTTGACTCTAGGAAATGGCGTGAATACAGGGGTGATCGTGACGGCGGCACCCAACGCCAGCACTCTGACGGTAAATGGCAACCTGGCCATCGCGGCCGGCACTACTTTGGTGGCCAATGGTAGCAATACCACGACGGTCAAAGGTAACTGGAGCAGTAGCGGGAGTTTTACCCATAGTTCGGGGACAGTGGACCTAGCGGGAGCAGACGCGGCGACACAGGATATAAGTGGGAATACAACATTCTATAACCTATCGGCGAATACGGCAGCAAATACAGTGGGGCGAGCGCTGCGCCTGGCCGGAGGCAGCACGACGACGGTAGCGGGGACCTGGACTATAGCGGGGGCGAGCGGGAAAGTGATTACGCTTGGCTCGAGTGATACGAACTCATGGACAATAAACCCAACTGCGGCGAGCGTAGACTATGCGAGCGTCTCCAGATCAACTAAAGCAGGAGCGAGTTTTTGTGCGACCCACTCGACGGACGGTGGGAATAATAGCGGTTGGAGTATCACGGCGGGAGCGTCGTGCAACGTGGCGCCAAATGCTCCCACTGGTTTGACACAACAAGCCGGCGGCAAAGTAATAGCCGATGGTGGCTATACCAATACAACACTCTTGGTATTTGGAGGGAGTGGAGTAGACACGGACAATCCCGATACCCTGCAGCTGTGTGTGGAGAGCGACTTGCTAGGGACTGCCTTTACCAATACCGAGGACGGCTGTGGGAACGGCGTGAGCTACACTGGCAGCGCGGTCACGGTGAGCATCTCGGTGACCGGATTTACCCAGGGTAACCAATACCATTGGCAGGCGAGATTAAAAGATTCAGTCGGGAACTACAGCGGGTGGGTGGCGGGAGCCACTTTTGGGATCGATTCGGCAGCTCCGACTGGAGCCCATTTGGTAGACCCCGCTGACGGGATGGTATCCCAGGAGTTAACTAGCTTTAAATGGGTAGGCGGGGCAGACGGGGCGGCAGGCATTGGCCACTATAACTGGTCCGTATCCAATGGTCCCGACCAACCACTGGCAATTTACAATATTAGCAATGGACCCGTCGATACCGAGAATGATCAATATCGATTGCGGTCTTACCAGGCATCTGACGGGAGCGGAAAGTGGGTATATGAGTTGTCAATCAAACAAGGAAGGGCTTGGGCAGAGGACACAAACAGCGGAAGGCTAAACGAAGGGAGACAAACTTGGCAGGTGACAACCTACGACGGAGCCGGCAACCAGGTGACCGATGGTTATACCGTCGGGGTGGATCGAACAGCCGCAATTTTAAATAGTTTTAAGGCTAACGGAACAGCAGTACCCGTGGGTAGCACCGGGAAAGTAAGCAGTCCCAGTGTAAAGTTGGATCTGGTGAGTGAGGACGCACTAGTCGGACAAGGAGCGATATCGGCTGGGCCGGGGACGGTGGACGTCTTGATCTCGCGACGTAACGGAGTCGCGGGATATACGGATTTGGCCACAGGGAATATCCATCCAGAAAGCAAAA
>CAZBFT010000037.1:2166-2871 GCA_964491465.1 uncultured Pseudomonadales bacterium | reverse complement strand
CGGGTGAGACAGTCGTCAAGTTGACCGAGGCAGTGGGTACCACGGAAGGTAGGTACAGCTACACATTGCCCGTGCGATTTGACCCTGGACTTTACCGGCTCAAGGTAACCGCGCGGGACGGGGCCGGGAATGGGACAGAGGAGGTTTTTTTCCTCAAAAGAGTGAGCTTGGGCGAGAAACTGATTGGTCCCGTGGAAGAGTTGAGACCAAGAGAGCTGGAGGAGTCACCACGAGCAGATATCGCGTCGCCGACAGCTTCGACGATAGCGGTGCCGGCGGTAAGCCAAGTGTCGGTAAAAGATAGCAAGGCTGGGTGGTTGGCTAGGTTATTTAACTGGCTAAAATGGGTGTGGGGGAGAACCGTGTACTTGGCACAAAATGGCTGGAGAACGCTCATAGCCTCGATTGGCCTCGCACCTACGCGAATTCTGAGCGTGAAAGTAGACAAGATCGAAAGCAAGAGTGCGGTCATTGTGTGGGAGACGAACCACAAAACCAAGAATAATAAAGTAAACTTTGGGACTGATCGGCAAATGGAGAGCCACGTTTTTGCAGACGATGGGGGCAAAACCCACCAAGTCACTTTGACAAATTTACAACCCGAAGCAGAGTACTACTTTGAAGTGATGAGTCAGGGCCGGACGTATGCCTATGACGCGTTCCACCAGTTTACGACTTTGCCCTGAGATTTTCTTTTTTGATGGT
>CAZBFT010000037.1:781-2156 GCA_964491465.1 uncultured Pseudomonadales bacterium | reverse complement strand
AGGATCATGGAAAGTGAGGTAGAGAGTTGGCGCTTGCGTTGATTGGCTTGCTCCGCGCGATTGCGCTGCTCCGACTCTTCGCGGGAGATGGTGGGCTCCCCTTCCAGCTTGACTGGCTCCGGATAATAGGTGTATTCATCCACGCGGAAAATATAGGTTTTGAGTCCAAGATCCAAAAGCTGGATGCTACCGATAATGGTGATCAAGAGCCCGACAAAAGAGAAAAGGTAAAGGTACAGCAAACGTAAACTGAATTTCATTTGGCTCCTTTCAGGCTTTTAATCATATAGCTACCTTGTCTATCATAGCCTAGTTGCCGGTAGTAGTCGCGGGTACCTATACTGCTGATCACCGCGATTTTGTTGTACCCAGACTGACGCGCGACGTTTTCGGCCTCAGCCATAAGGCGTTTGCCGAGACCACGGTGCTGGGTGCGGGTGCTGGTTTTGGAGGTGTGGAGGACAGTTTTGCCATAGGTATGGAGCTCGCGGATAATAGCGCAGCCTGTTAACTCGGGGAAAAGGGGTCGGAAAGATTTGTCGGGTAAGCGGAGGCGGAGGAGAGAATAGAGCTTGTCGTCTTGCTCGTAAGTGAGCAAGTGTTCGGTCGCGCCGAGTGTGGGAATAGTGAGATCACACAGCTTGGGGTTGGGGGCATAGTCGCGCTCTTTTACCTCGCGGCAGCGGATACACTGGCAGGCTTTGCCCTCGTCTTTTAGCTCGGCTTGGAGATACTGGCGCATGTTGGTGGCACGGGTGCCGGCGGCGACCCATTTTTTACTGATGTCACGTACCAGCCGGTCGATCCGGCAGTAGCGGGGAGTCAGGAGCTTGATTTGTTTGAGCACGTCTTTGAGTAATACCTCGTCATAGGGAACGTACTCCCCCCGCTGCCACTCCCGGTGCAGCTCGGTCTCGGGGATCACTTGCGCCGGATAAATTTTGACAAAATCGGGCTTGAAGCGGGGGTCGGTATACATAATCCTAGCCATCTCGACATCGAGCTCTGGGGAGGAGCCAGGCAAGTTGGGCATATAGTGGTAACAAATCTTGATACCGGCGTCGCGCAGGAGCCTGGTTGCCTCCCCTACCCGGTCGAGTGAGTGACCGCGTTTGACGCGAGCGAGAATGGCCTCGTCAAAGGCTTGCACGCCAACCTGCACTTTGGTGACGCCCAGCTCGCGGAAAAGTTTGACCTCTTTGGCGTCGATCCAGTCAGGCCTAGTTTCGACACTGATGCCGACAATTCTGGCACACAAGGAGCGAGCTTAATAAAAACTTATAGCGGTCTATGCCAATGATGAAATATTTATGTGAAACTAACCCAACACGAAACTGCCAAAAAATGGGGATAGACCAACCGAGAATGAATAAGT
>CAZBFT010000037.1:0-771 GCA_964491465.1 uncultured Pseudomonadales bacterium | reverse complement strand
AGGCTTGCACGCCGACCTGCACTTTGGTCACACCGAGCTCGCGGAAAAGCCTGACCTCGGCCGCGTCGATCCAGTCCGGTCTGGTTTCGACACTGATGCCCACGATGCGACGGGGCGCGTTCTCGTTGGCGACCTGGGCACTTTCAAGGTCAGTGGAGACAAAGCCATTGACCGAATCGATCATGTCTTTGAAGAAACTACGTTTGTAACTATCGGGATAGCTGCCAAAGGTGCCGCCGATTACAATCAGCTCGATTTTGTCGGTGTCGTGGCCGGTTTCGACCAGCTGGGTGAGGCGAGAGTTGATTTGCGCTACCGGGTCAAAACCGAGTCCTTTGGCGCGGGCGGCGGCCGGCTCGTCAGAAAGATAGCTTTTGGGCATACCCAGCTCGAGCGGGCAAAAGGTACAAAGGCCTGGACAAGTGTAAGGTTTCATCATGACGGCAAAAGGGGTGACGCCGGAGAGAGTACGGGTGGCGCGGGTAGTGAGCAAGCGCAAAATTGCGGGATTGGGGGTGAGTTTTTGCTGAGTGACGAGATCACGGTAGACTGCCAGAATATCGGAGTCGCGAGGAGTGTGCCCCAGGATATGTGCAGCCTCCGCTTTAAGTGCGTATAGAGACTTGGCGTCAAGATTGCTATGATATTTAGCTATGAGATCGTACAGTAAAGACATAATGGGTCAAGTACAGCGAATGTATGACGAGATTGGGACTCATTTTAGCAGAACCAGGCAAAAGACGTACGGGAATGGGAAAAGCACTAACTGGC
>CAZBFT010000036.1:5272-8325 GCA_964491465.1 uncultured Pseudomonadales bacterium | reverse complement strand
CTGCATCACCTTAGGTTGTTCTACCACTGCTCCCTCTACCCTCATTTCCAGCCGGTAACCTGCTTGTTCAAGTAGCCGCCACAGTTTCCCCACGCTTTCCCCTTTCATGGGATGTAGCTCTATTACTATATTGCTAATGCGCTGAAACTCAGCTGACCAACTCGGCAGTACCTTCCACTCCATACCCTCAATATCCATCTTTACCAAGTCTATCCTGCCGGTGGGCACCAAATCAAGTAGTGTCACCCCTTTCACTTTAATTGGCTGCGTTTTCTGCCGTCCGTCCCAACCAGATTCGTGCATCGACACTGTGGTAAACCAGTCGTACCCACTGGTATCCGCATGCAAAGTTACCTCTCCTGCCTTGGCCGCTAACGCCGCTTGCACCAGCTCCACCCCGGTTATTTCATTCTCTGTCACATTTTTGCTTAACAACTCAAAGTTGGGTGGATATGGCTCGACCGCAATTACGGTCGCCACCGGGTACAACTGCTTGTAATATAGCGTCGTATCTCCAATGCACGCCCCCGCGTCTACAATCACGGGGCGCGGATTATCCAGCTCGACGTAGTAGTCATTGCGTGACCACACCTCCCGCTTAAGAATCCGGAACTCCTCTGGGTTGCGGTAGCTGACGGTATATTTACCAAGTTTGGCTGTTTGCATATGGCTATTCTACTGTATAGCTATACAAGGTCAGTTCCGGATGTTGTGGCTTCTCCGCCGCCACCTGCAGTCCTTCCGCTTTTATTGTTGCTGTCAAAAAACCTCGCTTCCCTTCCCTGCCTGAGAGTGGATATGGTAGTTGTCCCTCGTATTGGCGATACGGGTAATCTAGCGCTTGTCGGCTCATACACTCAACTTCACCACCCTCAACTCGTCGCCCAATTTCCTCCCAATTATTCGGCCCCACGTACCACGCGGCCGGATATTCTTTCGCCAGTTGCGGCCGCTGAATCTCGGACAATATCAGCTGTTTACCCTCACAGTCCGACATTTTTATCATTTCCTGTTGAATCAGGGGTAGCGGAGTCTGCTGGTATACCCACACTACCCTCCCCCAGCTAGGGACTAACAACACGACCACACCTACCGCTAACCACTTCGGCAGCCGCGCGTACAACATTGTCAGCGGGTAGATCAAAAATGCCCCGAGTCGCCCGTACGGACCCGAGTGCCACGGCACCAAACTGACGCTATATCTTGCCGCTATCCCCGCCATTAGCCCAAGCTTGTTCCATTCTTTCCTGTACGCCCACACGGCGGCATGCCCCGCAACTACTCCTACCGACACCCAAGTATAGTTGGCGATAAATGCGACGCCCGCATGGTACAGCGCCTGCACCATCCCTTTTGGACTGATCATCGCCAATAGCGTCCCCGCTTGCTCACTACCAAAAGCGATTGCTCCCCCGCCCCATGCTCCCGTCGCTGATAGTAACCCTACTAGCCCCACAACACCCACGACTCCTCCCAACCCCAAAACCAGCATTCTCATTATCTTTTCTCTTTGGTTGAGGCTCTTCTCCCTCCACACCAGTGCCGCCGGTACCACCCCCCAGAGTAACGACCCCGGATAGTTAAGTGCTGCCAAACCCATTAGGATTGCTGCCACTCCTACTTTCCCCCACGTTCGCCGCTTCCACAACAATGCTACCGCTACCGCCAGTAGCGCGCTCGTCACCGTATCCACCCCTACATTGGTCATCAAGATCCACGACAATGGTAGTAGCATTCCCGCCGCATAGACTTTCCACCTATTCTCTTTTCGAGCCATCGTTGCAATCGCCCACAACCCCACCATTCCCCCAATTAACGACACTAGCGACAACACCCATACTTGCTCGCCTAAAAAGAGCGCAGACAACCGCCACACCCCCATCGACACTGGGTGTGCCAAAGGGTGTGCCGCCAACAACGCCTCTTTTAGGGGCATTTGTGCCAACGACACATACTCTGGCCCGTCAAAGAAATAGGGATAATTGGCCAAAATGCTCACCACTCTAGTTTAACTCATTGCAACTCATACTTGACGAGATATAGTATGATCAAAGTGTAGTTAAACATGGAGGTACTTATGATGCGCTCATATTTACTCACTCTCAGTAACACTATTATCGGGATCGTCGAATTCTTAATTTCCCTCCGCATTTTACTCAAACTCCTGGGTGCCAACGCCCATGCCCCGTTTGTGACTTGGGTCTACGAGACCAGCCGCCCCCTCCTCTCTCCTTTCGAAGGCATGTTCCCCAGCTCCACCGTCTCTGGTGGTTTTACTCTCGAAATCTCCGCCCTTTTCGCCCTACTGGTGTATGCGTTCGTCGGAGTATTAATTGAATCTGCCGTCCTCCAGCTCACCCCACGTGAACCCGTCGTCCACACCCATAAATAACCTCTCCCCTGATATAATCATTATTTCTGGAAGGGTCGCATAGTGGTCGAGTGCAGGAGTTTACTAAACTCCCGTAGGCTAATACCTACCGAGGGTTCAAATCCCTCCCCTTCCGCAACCTTATATCTTTCCCTGATATAATTCGCCTGTTGGAGGTGTCGCCTAGTGGTATGGCACGAGTTCGCTAAACTCGCACCCGTAAGGGTGTCGTGGGTTCGAGTCCCACCGCCTCCGCCATATTCGGAAAATGTTATCATCTACTTAATATCTAGTCTTAGTTAGGAGACTCTGTATGAACAAAAAACTCATTCCCGTTGTGATCGTCCTACTGCTTCTCGCTGTGGGCTATTACTGGTTTAAAATGCGCCCATCCAATTCTCTAATCGGCGCCCCCCAGTCCGTGCAGCAAGCCCAAAGCGAAGCAGCCGAGTGGGCCAAAGCTATCCAGTCTGGCAAACCCACCATCTGTACCATGACCAAAGGCGCCGACAAAATGGAATACGCGATCAAAGGCAAAAAAATGCGGGCCAATATGTCCACGACCGTAGCCGTTGGATCTGCCACTCCCCAACTTACCGTCTCCCACATGATCAACGACGAAGCCTACTTTTACATGTGGCAAGATGGTCAAAAGGAGGGTACTAAAATGAGCGTCAATCTC
>CAZBFT010000036.1:3706-5262 GCA_964491465.1 uncultured Pseudomonadales bacterium | reverse complement strand
CGGCTCCCCGCGAACCCTCCGCCCCCAAATTTGATAGCGAAGCGGATTACGACAACCTAAAAACGAAGGTTACACCATCAACTGCCAATCTGGAAACGTGAGCGACGCCGACTTTGTCCCCCCCGAAGGTGTCAACTTTATCGATCCCACGCAAATGATGCAGCAAGTCGCCCCCCAGGGAGTTGGTGGTCAAATCGATATGCAAAAATTAGAAGAGTTGCAAAAGCAATACGGTGGTGCCACCCCGAGCGACTACTAACCTAGTTCCATCAACTCACGGTACTGTGCCAACGCTCTGGTCATAGAAAACCCTCGGGTGATCAGTTCGCGCGCATTCCTCATCATCGCCACCCACTCGGTAGGCACTCCCTGCTCATCCCGCTCGTAGTACAAAGGCAAAATTTGGTTTTGTAGTGTAGAAAGCATTTGTTCTGTCAAATCACTATCGGGCAGCGCCCATCCGATGCCGAGCATCTCGATCTCATCCACCCACCCATCCCTAGTGGACAACGGCAAGTCCCCGTTTAAAGCCGCCTTCATCCCGCTGGTGCCGCAGGCTTCAAATCCCACGACCGGCGTATTGATCCACACGTCGCACCCAGCGGTCATCGCCGCCGCCAGCTCCATATTGTAGTGCGGCAAATACACTGCCACTCCCTTCAAGTCCGATCCCAACCGGTACTGCAGCTCTTCTAGCATCTGTTTGCCGTCCTCATCCGCCGGATGGGACACCCCGGCAAACACCACATGTACTGGCCTGTTCAGATCCCGCGCCATTTCCCCAAATTGTTTTAGCCTTTCAACCAGTGCGAGCGGCCGCTTATACTTGACCATGCGCCGCGCCCATCCCAGCGTGATCACATCGTCCTCCCACACCGTCCCGGTCCGTTCCGCAATTATTCCCAAAAGCTTTCGTTTATTCTGTCTATGCATTTCCCACATTTCTCCACTCCCTACCCGGTCCCACGTCGGCAGGTGGATCCCGTTGGTCACTGCTGTCATGGGGTGATCCGCCCAAATCTCCTTGGCTTTCTCAGCATGCAACCTGGATACCGCGTTGATCTTCCCTGCTGCCCGCATGGCCAACATTGTCAAGGAAAATGTTGAAGATTGCTGTACCAGACCCATATCCACTAGTTGCTTGACTGGGATCTGAATCTCTTCTGCATACTTGGCCAAGAGCAAGGACGCCAAATCATTGCTAAAAATATCATTTCCCGCCGCCACGAGTGTATGGTTCGTAAACAAAATCCGCTTTCTCGCCAGCTCCCTTGCCTCCTCAAAATTAAGTTTGTGTTCCACCACCTCGTGCCGAATTAGCTCATAAACTAACAAGGCCGAATGTCCCTCGTTCAGGTGATAAAAAGCCGGGTGGTAACCAAGTGACAAGAGCATCCGCAGTCCGCCGATCCCTAGCACTATCTCTTGCTTAAAGCGCGTTTCCTTATCGGTGGTATACAGCGTATCGGTGATGTGTTTGTCCGGATCACTATTGCCCTCCACTCGACTATCCAGTAAATATACTTTGGCAGTCTTGTACTCCATCTTCCACGCTC
>CAZBFT010000036.1:1612-3696 GCA_964491465.1 uncultured Pseudomonadales bacterium | reverse complement strand
CACTTTTGCCTCGCCAATCGGCACTTCCACTGTCACCACCTCGCCCTGCTCGTTTTTTACCATCTGCATTCCCGCCTCTTCCGGGGAAATTCCCTCGTGCAAATCTACCACTCTTCCCTCTGGTGACAGTTCTTTGTGGGTGAACCCTTCCGCATAGTAAATCCCGATTGCCACTAGTGGCATCCCCAAATCCCCCGCCTCCCTTACGTAATCCCCCGCCAGTATCCCTAGTCCTCCCGCATATGTCTGCAGCTTATCAGTCAAAGCGTATTCTGCACAAAAATAAGCCAGCGGTCTGTTCATCCTTTCATCCTAATTTATTCTTCCCTTAACTGCAAAGCCTCTTTGTAGGCCGTATGTGGTTTTAGCGCCAGCACTCTCCGTCTCGTCTCAGTCGCGCGCCGGTACCACTCTCTATACTGTCTCGCTGCTTCGTCCCACGAAAAAACTCCCGCCAAACAGTTTCGTACCAACTTGTTCCATAAATGAGCATTTTTGAAAGTTGTCGCCGCCGCCACAATCGCTCCATAAAAAGCCCATGAATCTTTTTCTGCAAAGGAAAATCCATTTCCCTTGGCGGTGACAGGCTCAAACTCACGCACAATATCGTTCAGACCTCCAGTTCGCCGAACGACCGGCACAGCTCCATAGCGCAAAGCTTCTAGGGCGACTATGCCGCCCGGTTCAAACAAGCTAGGTATCAACAATGCATCCGTCCCCGCAAAAATCTTGCGCGGCAGCTTAAAGTTGGGCAACAAGTGTAATCCCACTTGTTTGGGGTACTGCGCCGCTAGCTCTGTCAACATTTGTCGGTAGCTATCGTCCCCTCCCCCCAACACAATCAGTTGGAAATCTGGATGTTCTGGCAGCAAGTGTTCCATCACTTCGAGTAGTAGCCCTACTCCTTTTTGGTTGGTCAGTCTCCCACTATAAGCCATCAAAAATACCTCTGGCCTGGCCGGCAGGCCAAATTCTTCTTGCAACAGCTTTTTATTTTTCTGCCGTGCTCGCTCAAATGTGCGCTTGTTAAAGTGAGTCGGGACCAGCGGGTCGTGGGCCGGATCAAACTCAGTCGTGTCTAACCCATTCAATATTCCCGACAACTTTTCCCTCTCCGCACGCAGGATTTCCTCTAGTCCTTCCCCATACTCAGGCGTCAACACTTCTCGCGCATGAGTCGGCGAGACTGTGTTTACTGCGTCCGCGTATCTAATCCCCCTTAGCATCGGGTTCTGCTTTACCAGTGCATCCGACAGTAGTGGTAATAGTGGTTTGGTCCCGTCGTCCCGGTCTGCCGGCAGGCAATAACGGTATTCATAATTACCTTGAAAGGTAAAATTGTGCACTGTCAGCACAATCGGTATTCTCCGCAAAATCTCTCGATATCTTGGGAAAGTCCTGGCTAGCTCCACCAAATAAGCCGCATGCCAATCGTGGCAGTGGATTACGTCGGGCCACCACCCCTCTTTTTTCTTTTGTATGAGCAGCCACTCCAAACACCCCTTGCATAGCAACATAAACCGCACGTGGTCATCCTTGTACCCAAATACATTGGCCCGCAGTTCGTAATATTCCCGATTTTCCAGAAAAAAGGTCTTGACCCCATCCACTTTGCGCAAATGGCTCTTCACATTACAAATCAACTCTCCTCCCTTGTTCGTTAATTCCCCATTTTCAATTGGTACTCGTAGACCCATGTGCTCTTCTTTTAACTTCCACCCCTTACCACTCGGTGCTGTTGTATCCATCGTCCCAAATTTGGGGGTAAATACTGCCACTTCACTACCTTGTTTGGCCAGCGCCCGCGGCAAAAAATAGCAGACTTGTGATAGTCCGCCTACCGACACATACGGTCCCACCTCAGCCGCCACAAACAATATTTTCATTATCTGCATTCTACTCCTATCTGGCCAAGGTTAACCCCCACACTTCCTTTACCCCCACCCTTTTTAGCACTCGCGCGCACTCGCGCATAGTCGCACCCGTCGTCCACACATCATCCACCAATATTACAGTCCCCCAATTTGTGCACATTTGAGAATTTGTGATTGGAGAATTTAATTTGAATGCTCCCTCCACATTTT
>CAZBFT010000036.1:0-1593 GCA_964491465.1 uncultured Pseudomonadales bacterium | reverse complement strand
CTATTTAGCCCATACATGGGTGGAGTCGCTCGCACCCGTGAAAGCATCGGTATGTACTTTAACCCCCACTCCCGTGCCACCAACTTCCCAATCATTTCCGCCTGGTTAAACCCTCGTTCACGTTCCTTCTGTCCCCACATGGGCACGCTTGTAACTATAAAACCGTTCCTCTGCTTTGAAATTTGATCTATAAGTTTTGAGTTTATTTTCTCTCGCCAAATGGCGTAGAGAAAATTCATCCTGTCCCACTGCGATTGGTACTTTACCCTCTTTAGGCACTGTTGCACCACTCCCCGGTATGGCAGCCCCACTATCAATCTCTCCATCATCCCATTGCAGCGGGCATGTCTCCAGCCACCAATGCTCGGCCGACAACAGCTTGGGCAAATTGCGAGCGGAATCGCCAACTTCCCCTCGCACTCACCGCATATATACTCTCCTCTCTCTCCACATCCCACACATCTCTTCGGATAAATCCAATCAACTATACTCATATAACAATGGTAACTTTTCCCCCTGAAAATCGCGAGCAATGGGTGCAGGAGTATTTTGCAGTCCAAATCAACAATATCTGGACAAATCAATCCTTTTGTGGTATAAGTCATCCCACGGGGACGTCTTGATTTGACGTGTAACGGTTCTTTAACATCTGCATACCGACTTTGACGATAGAAGTCGTAAAACAGCGTCAAAAAAAATCTGTCAAATCTTTTGTACAGACAGCATTCGCCAAGCTCGACGAAGCGGGTAAAACCGTTCTCGCCATGCTAGGCATTGCTCCCGAAGCACAGCTCGCTTTGCGAGTTGCCTAAAGGCATCCAACATCCAACTTGCTCATGGGGAAGATGTGGGTGGAAATACACGTGAGCCGTAATCCCGCCTTGGTCCGGCGGGACCAAATCAATTGACCACCCTCCACAGTATCTTGGTCTGATAGTTACCTAGTACTAGCGAGGTTAAACCGCAAAATCTATCTATGTATGTAGATGGTGTTAAAAGCTTTATGCGGACGAGGGGTCATTCCCCTCCGTCTCCACTAATTTTTTAGAGCCTTGGCCATTTCGCGTGCCACGTCGCGCTTTTTGATATCTTCCCTCTTTTCCCACTCTTTCTTCCCCTTTCCTAGTCCAACCTCGCACTTAATCCACCTCCCTTTAAAGAAGAGTTTAAGTGGTACCAAGGTCAGGTTTTTTCCTTCGATTCGTTGGAGGATTTTGCGGATTTCACTCTCTTTCAGTAGTAGTTTCCGCGACCTTTTAGCGTCGTATTCTTTGCCCGAGTAGTTCCCATACTGGGGAATATCTGCCCCGACCAAAAATAGTTCACCTCCGATAAATTTGGCGTAGGCGTCCCGCAAACTCCCCCGCTCTCCCCGCAGACTCTTGACCTCTGCTCCCGTCAGAGCTACCCCCGCCACCCACGTGTCTGAGATTGTGTATTCTCTCTTGGCCAACTTGTTGATAATCATGTCTACATTTTACCTCAAAACATTGTAAAAGCCTGGACAAGTAATTTTTACCAGTATGATTTCAAATATTGCGAGCGGCTAGGTGCAGGCGTATATTCTTTTTGCGCAGTGTAGCCAGAGCGATT
>CAZBFT010000035.1:6984-8429 GCA_964491465.1 uncultured Pseudomonadales bacterium | reverse complement strand
CGGAGTATGTACAGCCAGCGATCCTTGTGCTGTCGGGGGAGGTGGGGGTGGGGGTGGGGGTGGCTGTTTTTGCGGTGGGGTACCAACTGATTGCTCACAGATGAATACGTGTTGTTTGGGAGATACTGTTTGGAATGGAAGTAGTTGTGTGTGCCCTCTAGGCACAACGTTGGAGTATTCTGGCTCGACTGCGTGTGGTGGAAGAGGTGGGGGGCAGACTGTCATAGGCTGTTGCCAGATGGGAGAGCCTGATTGTTACTTTAACGGTTATAGAAATATATGCAACCCTGCCCAGTGTGAAGTGTATTTAATGCAAATGGCTCGGTGTGTTCCGAACTGTAGTGCGTCAGCCCCCAATAGTGTTGCGTTGGTATCTCCCTCTGACGGGAGTACCTTGACGACTACAAATGTGAATTTGATGTGGAGCTCGGTAAGCAGTTGGGGTGCGGTTTGTGGGGTAAGTCAGAATAACCAATATCAAATATACTTAGGAACGGATGTGAGTAGTATGAGTTTGATCGGGACGGTAGGGGACGGGACGACAAGCCATAATTTTGCGGCATCGAATGGGACAACTTACTATTGGAAAGTTGTGGCGAACAATGGTCAATTGTCAACTTCGAGTTCAATTCGAAGCTTTACCGTGCAGAACAATACGGTGACGGGGCATGTGTACTACGATACCGACAACAATTGTTCGCAGGCGCAGACGTGGAATCCGGCCACAAATGGGGCGATGACGATCACTTTTAAGGTAGGTGGCACGAATTATACTGCGACGGTGCAGGCCGACGGGAGCTACACGATCACGGCTCCTCCGGGAGCAACCGGAAATTTGAGCAACTCTTTTCCCTCTAGCTTTGTCTGTTCGACGTCTGCGGCGTGCGACCAATGCTCATATAGCGGAGTCACAGTGCCGAACCCAAACTACAACTTTTTCCTGACTCAGTCGCGAGAAGCGTGGTGGCAGACGGTGGGCGCGGGGATTTATGCTGGAGGTTTGGGGGGAGGAGTCACGGTGAGGAGCCAAATGCCACCTAGTCAGGACTTGATCGCGCCGGGAGCGGGAGGCGCGATTGGTGCACTGCTACGTGCCTCGGGGAATGTTGATACAGGATCTGGGACGGTGTCGAATCCTGGTTATAGCACGCTCGCGCGTTACCGCGGTAAGACCATGAATTATGACTTTTTTGCGCCGCAGCTAGGGGTGCTTCCCAGCCAAACGAACAATTGGGGAGCAGATACGATGAACAAACCTACGAATGGGCGGGAGTTCTACTACCTGGATCCTACAAGCGGGACTGGTCGTATCTCTAGCCCTTGGTCGGTGGGGAGTAGTGAGAGCTATGTGGTATTGGTCAACGGTAACTTGGATATAGACCGCAATGTAACGGTTGCGGACGGTGGGTTTGTGGCCTTTATTGTGAACGGGAATGTGACGGTAG
>CAZBFT010000035.1:5881-6974 GCA_964491465.1 uncultured Pseudomonadales bacterium | reverse complement strand
GGGGTGACGATGTACAGCTCAATACCGAAGGGACGGTCGTAGCCTGGGGAGGAGTCACGCTTGGGCGTGATATGGGAAGCGGGAACATCACGGCGCCGGCAGAGAAGTTTAGCTACCGGCCCGACCTAATTACGAACATGCCAGATAAACTTAAGACGTTTGCATTGCAGTGGCAAGAGGTGGCGCCGGGGACTTTTGGCGAATAGCTTTCAACCTAATATATTGGTTGAAAGGAGGAAGAAAGCAATTACAATGATGATTAGGAAAGCGCTGCCGGCAACCACTCCGACCCAGCCACGAGGATCATAGTTCATCACTTTGCCTACACCTTCCCCGATCAAAGAAAAACCAAATAAACCTGGCAAGATAAAGATCATCATGAGAAAGGTGGTATCGTGGGTGTAGTCCATAGTTTTTCAGTTTACAGTTCTTAATTTCCAGTTTTCAAATAATAACGAGCGCCTTTGGTGTTGCCACGGCGAGAGATTAAATTTTTTTCTACCAGGTCACGGAGGTCGCGAAGAATGGTGTCGTCGGAGACGTCGGGGAGAAGGTCGCGGGCCTCACCCATACCCAGCGTAGCATATTTTTCTAGATACTGAACAAGAGTGATTTGACGATCCGAGAGGGCGATTTGCTTGCCGCCAATGGTGCTTTTGAGGTGCAAGTCGAGTGAGAGTTTTTGGACCAGGGATTTGATGCGCGAGAACTCGATCGAGATGCCTAGGACGTAGTATTCGAGCCAAGAGGTGAGATCACCGCTACTGGCGCTTTGCAGGGCTTGGTAGTATGACTCTGGGTCTGAGTCGTAGTATTCGTCGAGGCTAAAGAATTTTTTGACTTCGTAGCCTTCGAGGAATAGTAGGAGTAGACTGAGGGCGCGGGTGGCGCGGCCGTTGCCGTCGGTAAAGGGGTGGATGCGCACCAGTTCGTAGTGGAGGATGCCGGCCCGGAGAAGTGGGTGGATTTCGCCGCCTTCCGCGGATTTGAGCCAGGAGAAAAATTCGCTCATGAGTAGGGGAATTTCGAGAGGGCCGGGGGGACGAAAGGTAACTTCCCCGGTAGCAGTGTTTCTGATCACTACTTTGACTGG
>CAZBFT010000035.1:1012-5871 GCA_964491465.1 uncultured Pseudomonadales bacterium | reverse complement strand
GGGCGGTAGTTGCCGGCTTCCGTAACGGGGAGGAGCTTGGCGACGGTGAGGCGATGGATTTCTTGGAGAGCGGTTTCGGTGAGTGGGGGAGCGCCATCAATGTAGTCCATGACGCTACGGTAGTTGATGACCTCTTGGATGTCGCGGTCGCGGGCGGGAAGCGTATCTGTTGGGTCGACATGGGGTTCGATCCCGACGATCTTTTCGACTTCTTCAATGTTTAAATTGTTGCCTTCTAAATGGGTGCCATGGTGAACAGTTCTTATTTTGGCTTCTGTTTGGAAGCGTCGCTCCCATGAGGGCACGAGAGGGGCGTTGGTGATGACCTCGCGGGCAGCGTCAACTTGGCCGACCAAAGTTAAGAGTTTGTTGGTGATGTGGTAAGTTGGAGAGTAAGACATGAGTCTATTACCGCATATTTTGCGGGGAAATACAAGGAGGGTTTACTACTTAAGTTCGACGCACCATCGCGCAAAAAACCGGCCATAAATTGCTGGTGCAATTTTGGCCTATCTGCTCGTCCCGCCATGGCGGGACTGCGTAAATTTTTTTGACTGCGAGATGCGTCTGCACTTAAAGTAAACCCACCATATTATTACTCGAAGTGCGGTACAATTGAGGCATGTTATTTGCAGATTTGGTCAAGTATTTTGTGAGAATTGAGGCAACGAGCTTGCGTAATGCCAAAACAGAAATTTTGGCGGAAATATTAAAAGAGGCGAGCCCAGAAGAATCGGATAAACTGGTCTATTTGTCCCTGGGAGAACTAAGGCCGCAATACGACAGGTTAGAGTTTAATTTGGCCGAGAAAATGATTGTGCGGGCGATGGCGCTGGCGACCGGTAAGACTGTGGCAGAAGTGACCAAGGAGTACAAGCAAGTCGGAGATTTGGGGGAGGTGGCGGGGAAGTATCAAGTATCAAGTATCAAGTATCATGTGGGGGAAACAGTGACACAAGTATACGAGGAGCTAACGAAGATTGCGCGGGATAGCGGGGCGGGGAGTCAGGAGAGGAAAGTGGCGAATTTGGCTCGGCTAATCAAGGGAATGGAGGCGGGAAGTGCAAAGTATGTGGTCCGCATGGTGATGGGTAAGCTCCGGCTAGGATTTAGCGATAAAACGGTCTTAGATGCCCTGAGCTATACAGCCAAGGGAACCAAGGAATATAGCGGTTTGCTGGATCGCGCTTACCAGGTAAGGCCGGATGTGGGAGCACTGGCCAAAATGGTGAAAGAGATGGGGGTGGAAAAAGCCGTGGAGAAGGCGGATGTGACGCTGGGGACGCCGATTGTGCCAGCGCTGGCTCAACGACTAAAAACGGCCAAGGAAATGATTGAGAAAATGGGGAGAGTGATTGTCGAGCCAAAGTTTGACGGGACAAGGGTACAGATTCATTTCAATAGAAATGAATCTGAAAATCTTAAATCCGAAATCCCAAATTCTAAACAAATCCAAAATTCAAATATTCAAACAGGATTGTTTGGGGAGGAGAAGCCGCAATTTTGGGTGAAGTCTTTTACCCGCAACCTGGATAACAACACAGCCCAGTTTCCGGAATTGATGAGGATTGGTGAACAGATCAAGGCTCATGAGATAATTTTGGATTGCGAGGCTGTCGGATACGAGCCCAAAACCGGCAAGCTGGTGCCATTTCAACTAACCATTACTCGTAAGCGTAAACATGGAGTGGGGGAGGCGCAGAGTGCGGTGCCGCTACGATTTTTTGTGTTTGACCTAATGTATCGGGATGGACAAAGCCTGATCCATTTGCCTCTGTCCGAGCGGAAACAAATTTTGAGAGAAACGATCAATCCTGGAGAGGTACTGGTGGTGGACGAGTTTATCGAAACGGACAATCCGGACGAGCTACGTGAGTATCATAAAAAACAATTGGCGGAGGGTTTGGAGGGGGCATTGGTCAAGCAAATGAGCGGTGAGTATATGCCAGGAAGAACGGGATGGAATTGGGTCAAATTTAAAGAAGCCGAGGACTCGCGGGCCAAACTCTCCGATACGATAGATGGGGTAGTCATGGGATATTACCGGGGTAAAGGGAAGCGTACCGGATTTGGTTTGGGGGCATTTTTGATAGGAGTATCTGATGGGGAAAAGATAGTGACCTTGGCCAAGATCGGGACAGGGATAAGCGATGAACAATTTGGTGAGTTGTATGAGAGACTAAAAAAGATAGAACAAAAGGACAAGAATAGCGAGTATCAAGTGGACAAGTTGCTGACGCCGGATATGTGGGTCGAGCCTAGAATTGTGGTGGAAGTGGCGGCAGACGAGATCACTAAATCCCCGATTCACTCGGCCGGTTATGCTCTCCGATTCCCTCGGTTGGTCAAGTTTCGGGACGATAAGGATGTTGTGCAAATAACGACTCTGACAGAAGTGAAGGAGATGTATGACATGGCTAACTCATAAACAGAGTGTGTTTTGGCAGGATGGGGTGCATGCTTTTTACGTGAATACATTCCTGCGCAACTTGTACATGGCGATGACAGCAATATTTATGCCTATTTTTGTATATAGCAGGACTGTGGCAGTATGGGGCGAAGTTAAAATCGGATTATTATTGGTGGTTGTTTATTTTGTTGTGATCAGATTGATTATTGTGGCAGCCTTATTTCCCCTTTCAAAAATGATTGAGCGGATCGGATTCCGACGGAGTGTGGCGTGGTCGATATTGCTGCTGATAGCCCACACTAGTTGCTTGATTGCAGCTAGTGGGCAGATTGCGTGGTTGGGGTTAGCGGCAGTGTTTTTGGCGATTCAAACGCCAATGTATTGGATTGCACGTGATAGCGTGTTGTCGCAAGATTCGAGTGGTAAAGAAATGGGCAAGAATTTGGCGAATCTGGGTTTATGGGAAAAAATCTCTTCGTTTATGGGACCGTTTGTAGGAGGAATTATGGTGGTGACTTGGGGATACTCCGTGATGTACACTCTAGCCGGGTCGCTACTGATTATGTCGATTGTGCCGCTACTATGGATGCAGCCACACACACATCAAAATGGAGTTAGCTGGAGGGGATTTTGGTACTTTATTAGGGACAAAAGGTATTTCCATGATGCGGCAGCCAACTTTGCGGTGGCGGTACACGATTACAGTTTGACGATAATTTGGCCGCTGACATTGTTTGTCCGGGGGATTCACGAGCGAACGCTGGGAATGGTATTTTCGGTGGTGGCGATTGTGGCGATGATGGTGCAGTATGTGAGCGGGCGTATGTTTGATAAACTGCGGCGAAGAGGAGGGATGGCGGATGAAGCAGTGTTTGGTGTGAGTGCGGTGGGAATGTCGCTGACGTGGATTGCACGGGCGGTGATAACGACTTTGAGACAAGTGGTGATTACCGATGTATTGGGAGGATTGGTATACACCATTTTTGGAGGATTTATATCTGACTATTTCCACTTGGGTGGGAAGAGGATGGGAAGCATCGCTTATTGGGTGTATATGGAAATGGTGTATTCTTTGGGAGCGATCATGATCTTTGTACTCATGGGACTGGGGATTTGGTATGGGATCTGGACGACGGTTGTGGTATTATCGGCGGCTACTTGGAGTTTGGTGGCGATTGTGGCAGCGAGGGAGTCGAATCTGAAGTAGTGTAGAGTATGGAGTAAAGGGTATAGAGTATGGGATCAGGAAAAACCAATCAACCAACATTACTAGGCGATATTTTGGCTAAATATCGGCCCAAGGACGATGGGAAGTATATATCCCAGGAGTTTCAGGATTATGGCTATCGGCTAGCGGTAGACTTGGATGATTTGGCGCACAAGTCGCTGTATATCCGCTTGGCCAAAACCGTGCCGAGAAAAATTTTGGAGCAGGCCAGGAGTTTTGCGGTGGATGCGACGGCCGCCAGGAGTAGAGCTAAGATTTTTATGTGGAAAATGCGCGAGCTTCGGAAAAATTCCTAGGAATTATTCCGAACGTGTATAGTAGAGGTATGAAGAGGTATGTTCTGTCCCACGTACCCATGGCAATAGGGTATGCGATTTGCATTTTTGCGATCAGGAGCGGGTGGTGGCAAGGAGAGTTGTTGCGAACTTTGGCGTGGGGGTGGTGGGTGTTGGGGGTGTTGGTAGGAGTACTAGTATTGTTTTTGGATCGGGTGGTTTATACCTATAGTTACCCTGGCACCCAGTTGTCGCAGCAGTTTAATTGGTATGTCAAAGAGAAGAAATACTTAACAGCTTTAGAGTTGCTGGACTCGCGTAGGCTGGAACAAGAGCGACTGACTTTCCGTTCGGCATTGTTTATGGCGATCTGGGTACCACTGTCTTTTTTTGCGCTGACTTCTACGAGTGGCTTGTTTGGCAAAGGAGTGGTGATGGGGCTAATGCTGCATATTTTGTATGACGCATGGAGACTGCAAAAGAGCGACCCAAGACGACTGCATTTAAGATTGTTTTGGCTAATAAAGCGCCAAATTACAGATGAAGAGAGGTTGGTATTTTTGTGGATTGTGACAGCGGTGTTTGGGGTCTTTAGTTTTTGGGTAGGTTAATATGCTCCATTGGTATGGACTCATTGTAGGGATAGCGGTGGTGACAGGGTGGAGTGTGGCAGAACGGCTGGACGAACGAGTGGGAAAGGTAATGCCTTGGGTAATTGTCGGAGCACTAGTTGGAGCGCGGCTTTATCATGTCATCGACTTGTGGGAGTACTACAGTGTCAACGGGGAGCAAATAATCGCTGTGTGGGATGGCGGGCTGGGGATTTGGGGAGCGGTGGTGGGGGGGGTCATTGGATTACGTATAACGTATTACGTATTATGCTGGGAGAGGGCTGAGTGGTGGAAAATGCTAGGGGCGATAGCGACAGCTTTGCCACTGGTACAGG
>CAZBFT010000035.1:0-1002 GCA_964491465.1 uncultured Pseudomonadales bacterium | reverse complement strand
AATAGTGAATTTACCGAGAAGGTCGGATTATTGCCTTGGTGGGGAGCGGAACTGATAGGTGATTTAGTTTTGTTTGGAGTGATTGGGGGACTGACCCTGCGAGGATCATCCTCGCAGGCGAGGGTGGGGTGTTATTTGATTGGTTATGGAAGTATTCGTTTTGCTTTGGAGTTTTGGCGACAGAATAACTGGGTGGTGGGAGGACTAGGTGTAGCACAGTGGTGGGCGATAGCTAGTATTGTGATAGGATTGTTTACATGGCAGCGGAGTGTACGAGACTAGCGTGTTATTTGCAGGGCAAAGAACAATTTTTGTCGTTTCCGATGATTACGGTGGCGGGACTAGTAGACGGGATTAACCCTTGTGCGATCGGGATGATGGTAATGCTACTAGGGTACCTCCTGGTATTTGCGAAAAGGCCTGAGCGGGTGATTAAAACCGGACTACTTTATGTGGGCACAGTATTTGCAACTTATTTGGTAGTTGGGCTTGGTTTATACGGATTTGTGTCTCAATTTGATTTGAGTGGGGGAGCGAAGGTTTTAAATTATATTGTGGGTGGAGCGCTCGCGATTGCCGGCCTAATCCAATTTAAAGACTTCCTGGGTATTGAGGCCGGACCACATTTGCGGATCCCTACCGCCAGCAAGGTTAGATTACAAAGCCTCATCGAGAAAGTGAGCTATCCGACCACCGTACTTCTAGGAGTACTCGTGACGCTACTAGAGACTCCGTGTTCACTTCCAATCTATGTGGGGACGGCGACGATCCTGTCCCAGTCAGGGATGCCATTTATCGGGGTAGTGGGGTACTTCTTGTATTATAACTTGTTATTTGTCTTGCCTTTGATCGTTGTATTGGTAGTCATGTGGCGGGGGCAAAAGCTGGTGGAAGTGAAGGAGTGGGAGCACAAGGCCAAAAAGTGGATGCATTTGGGATTGGCATTGGTGCTACTGTCTATGGGGGGGTGGCTGCTCGTTCGATAATGGCTCGCTTTGGTTC
>CAZBFT010000034.1:4445-8486 GCA_964491465.1 uncultured Pseudomonadales bacterium | reverse complement strand
AAGCCCAAGTCTGATTGTCTGGACCTTCGGTCACGGGGCTGGCGGTGGCATCGCTTGGGTATTCGAGAGAAAAGTAGGCTGTGGTAAGGGTCTGGACGGAAGCAAGGGGTGTGGGAGAAGGTAGGAATGGAGAAGGCATGGGGCTAGGAGGCACATCCTGGGTATGGAACTTGAGATAACCCAAACCGAGAGCGATTAAGATTAATACAATGTAGAGTGCCCGTTTCATAATCCTTGCTGCTTTTTGATTTCGGCAATGCCCTGATCAATGTCGGCAAACTTTAAACCCAATTCGGCAGCGGCTTTGGCATTGCTTATGGCAACGTGGCGGGCAAAGGGACGTGTGGCAGACTTGAGGTATTCGGTGAGGCTCCCCTCTTTGACTACCAAAAGATCAAATCCGTAGGCGATTGCAACTTTTTGCGCCAACTGGTAGGGTGAGAGGCTGCTGTTGCCGACGATATGATAGATGCCGCGTGGTTTTTTGTCCGCGGCGGCAGCAAATGCCCGGGCGATGTCATCAATGAAAGTCGGAGTAATAGTAGAGTCGGAGAATTGGGGGTAGAGCTGGCCGGATTCGAGACCGGCCCGGATTTTGCCAATGATGTCCGGCTTGAGAGCATAGTTGGCGCGGTAGGGGTAAGCAATACGGAGAATAGTTGAGCTGACACCACTGTCTTGGACTACTTGCTCGGCCATGGATTTGGTTTCGCCGTACCATTCGATGGGGCATGGGGAGTCGGTCTCGACATAGGGTGAATTCTTGAGACCATCAAAAATAAAGTCGGTGGAGATGTGGATGAGGTGAATGTTATGCGCTTGGCAGACCTCGGCAATATTTTGCGTTCCGACTACGTTAACCCGATAGCAAAGTCCATTTTTGTCCCCTTTTTCGGCAAAAGCACGGTTGGTGTCGGTAAAGGGTGTCGGCTGGGTGGGCGGAGACAAATTTTTCTACGCTGGATTTGTCGGTGATATCCACGCCAGTGGTCAGATCCATGTTGGCTACTTGGTACTGGTCGGCATACATGTCGACGAAACGGGAGCCGACGAGACCGGTAGCTCCGGTGGCGAGGATAGATTTCATTGAGTTATCCCTTTTTCTACTAGCAATTTTTTGAAATCTTCGTAGTCCTCACAGTAGTCGGCACGATTCGGGTTGTAGTTGGTGCTAGTGATGGCTACGAGGACACAGTCGTCCGAAAGATCTTTGAAGTGGTGCCAAACAAGTTTGGGTACATACACTGCGTCTTTGGGGGATACCAGCTTAATTTCTTCGAGTCCATGACCGTCGTCGAGAACAGCCGTACAGCTGCCTGCCATCATAACAAATAGTTCATCTTCTTCCATGATATGACAGTGAGCACCGGTGTTTTTGGGTCCCTGGGGATCGCGGATAAAATAAACCCTCTTGACCTCAAAGTTGATATAGTCTTTGAGCTCTAATGGAGTCATCAAAAAATTGGGAGCTTGGATATTTTTGAGAGTAAACAATTTGTAGCGGCGGGCATCAGACATAAAATTCCTTTTGATTAATGTTTTGAATAAAAGCCTATATATGCGAGGCCAGCTTGCGCTGATTCTCCGACAAGTCTATCTATAGTGTTGGCTTTGGGTTGCTTACCCATCAACTCTAGTTCGTATAATCTCATTGCCAATGTTTCATCGATGGGTTGCCTACCCATTTTAGCCAATAAATCGGTAAGTTCTACTATCCTGGGGTCCAACAATTCACTTGTATCAGTCATGACGTTTTTTTGATATGTTGATTAATCTCGGACATGCGAGCGCGGATTTTGGCCACCCAGTCCGGGTTGTCCAGGTACCATTGTACGGTCTCCTGTAAACCCCGTTCAAACTGGTCGCGGGTATACTCCGGCTTCCAGCCGAGAGAGAGGATTTTGGTCGCGTCGATCGCGTAGCGGCGATCGTGGCCGGGACGATCGGTGACGTAGGTAATCAAACTTTCTGGTTTGCCCAGGATTTTGAGTACCATCTTGGTAATTTCTAAATTATTTCGTTCGTTGTCGACCCCGATGTTGTAGACCTCTCCCCCATTGCCTTTGTGCAACAAGAGGTCGAGTGCTGAAGCGTGATCAAGGGCGTGGATCCAGTCGCGCACATTGAGTCCATCCCCGTAAACCGGTACCGGCTCGTTGTTGGTGGCTTTGAAGATAAAGAACGGAATTAACTTCTCGGGATATTGGTAGGGTCCATAATTGTTGCTGCAGTGGGTGACGATCACCGGGAATTTGTGGGTGATCCAGTAGGCATGACACATTAGGTCTCCGCCAGCTTTGGCGGCGGCATAGGGCATGTTGGGCATGATGGGCGTGTCTTCGGTAAACTTGCGATCTTCGTCCAAGCCAAGTGCTCCGTAAACTTCGTCGGTACTGACATTCACCATTTTTTCTAATTTATTAAAACGGGCAGCGTCGAGGAGCATTTGGACTCCGAGAGTATTGGTCAGCACAAAGTCTTTGATCCCGCCATGGATGCTCCGGTCGACGTGGGTCTCGGCCGCAAAGTTAATCAAGTGGGTAATGCCATATTTCTGCATGACTTCGGTGACACGGGGCAGATCGGCAATGTCGCCTTGCTCAAAGTGATAATGGGGATTGGTGGAAATATCGGTCAGATTTTCGAGATTACCTGCGTACGTTAATTTATCGTAATTGACGATCTCGTAATCGGGATGAGAGCTAAGCATGTAGTGGATAAAGTTGCTGCCGATAAAACCAGCACCACCGGCGACCATTAGTCTCATACGCTATCTCCTAATAATTCTTTTGCCTGTAACGCCCTCTATTATACGACGGATACCATAAGAACTGCCAATGATCAGCAGGTCAAGACCAATAGTCAAGACAAAGATGAGATTGATGTTGCGGACGGCACTGACAAACCAGGATTGGGGAGAGAGGGCGACGGTGACGCCGGATTTCCACAAGGCCAAGTAAGTTAATATGCCGAGGATGATAATCGCTGGCCAATAGCGCCTGTCTTCCCGCGAAATCAACATGCTGCTAGCAACAACAATGAGCCCGTAAATGATAAGACCCAGCTTCCACCAGATCCAGCCGGCATTCCAACCGTCGCGTAAGAGGGAACTTAAGACAAATAACGCGAGGGTACCGGTGACAAACGGGGCGATTCCAATCAAAAATCCACGAAAAGGATCTGATTTGGCAGTAGCCACCGAACCCAAACGCTGCCGATCAACATGATTCTCAGCCTCAAAGTCTGGGAAAATTGTGATGGCGCCGGTTTGGACTTGTAAAATTTCGGCTACTATCCAATGAGAGAGTTCGTGGATGACTGTGCCAGGCAGAAAGAGAATGGTATAAAACCATAGCCCTATCCGGGTGTTTCCAAACAATAGCAAGCTTACACTTTGAAATTCAAAAACCAGGCGGTTGCGTAGGAGCGAGAGAAGAATAATCTGGAGTACGACAAGACCAAGCATTAATAGTAGTGACATGTAACCCTATTGTAGCGGAAAAGGATTTGGTCAAAGACCAAAACTTTTGATTTTGGCATCTTTTTTGACGTCGGCAAACCAAGTGAGAAAAGCGTCGCGGAGTTTGCCTTGCTTTAGTTCGTCGGTGATACTGTCCTGGACGTCTTCAAATTTTTTGTCCTTATAGAGAGTTTTGCTGTTGTCATCAAATTGCTTTTTCACCTCGTCAGCGGTTGGGATGATTTTGTCTTTGAGGATTTCTTCGACTGAAAGTTGGGTAACCACTTGTTTGGTCAGTTCGGCGCGACTGAGACCGCGCTGTTTGAGTGCTTCGTCCAACCCACCCAGATCCTTGAATTGGTCTTCGAGGGTTTTCATTTGGGCGTCGATTTTGGCTTGCTCAACTTTTACTCCAGATTTGACGATTGCGGCGTCGAGGATTTTCTCGTTGACCAGATCGTCGAGGGTTTGCTGGCCATAGCTTTTCTCCATCCGAGACCAAACGGCAAACCTCGTGACGGGAGTGGTGCCAACAACGCTAGGTACTAGCCATGGGCCGATTTTGTATGTCAAAAGTCCAA
>CAZBFT010000034.1:437-4435 GCA_964491465.1 uncultured Pseudomonadales bacterium | reverse complement strand
GACTATCAAAGCCATCGTTAAGAGTTTGGAGTTGAGACGAGCTTTGGCACGGGCGACCGGGGCAGATTCTATGGCGGGCATGACAACGGGCATGGTAGTTTCGGCTTTGAGGCTGGACTTGTAAGTTTTGCGGACAGTCTTTTTGGTAGATTTGGCCATAAAAAAGTTCTCCTAACTATTAATCTAATCTTAGTATAACACTTTCAGGTATACGGCAAATAATAATTGCGCAACCAGATGAGACAGGCACCGACAAGAGCATGGGAGGCGCTGACTGCAAGCAGGTTGCCAAAGCGGCGGTAGTTAGAAAAATAAATAGTACCCATAAAGAGAGCAACCAGTAACATCACGGGGCTCTTGAAAGGCAAGTGTGCCAGGGTAAACACGCCGATAGAAAGTAGCTTGATCAACGAAAGATTGGCAAAGACAGAGCGGAGGCGATAGGTTAAGTATCCGCGAAAAATTAATTCTTGGACAGGGGCTGACCCAAAGATGTAATAAACAAGGCGTACTGACAGCGACGGGATGGAAAGCGGATCGGTGCCGATCCACCAAAGCCGTTCTGGAGGACTGCTGGCGGCGAGCAAGATAATAACCAAAAGGATTATGGTGAGCGAAGGTAAAATGAGTGAGGTCAGGGAGGATTGTAAATGACCAAGGGTGAGACCGATGTCGGTAAAAGTGGCACGGCTATGTACAAGTATGGCGGCGCAGTAAAGGCCACCGATCGCCAGCAACCAGGGACGAGCGGCCAAAAGAGTATCGCTCGCGGACATGAAATAGAGCGGCAGGCCCAGCAGGACGATAATCTCGAAGTAGAGCGAGAAAGCTTTGGGCATAGGCTAATGAGGACGGATAATCGCTTGGGCAGCGTGATAACGATGATGCTCGCGGACCAACAAAATAGCAAGGGGGGTAACAATAAACAACGTCAAAATTCCGAGAAAAGTGTATGCGTGACGAGTATCGAATATACCTTGGATGCGACCACCGGCAAAAATAAGCAAAGCCATACAAAGGCTCACACCCATGTTGAGAGTAGAGAGGGCAGTCGCACGGTTTTGGGAACTAAATTCTTGGTTTACATAGTTGTCTAGGATGGTGAAGCGCCCTGACCCAGCCACTTGAGAGAGAGTCATCAAGACTAATGCCAACCAGCGACCAACAAAGATGCCAGGTAGGAGAGCAATGGTTAAAAGGAGCGGAAAGCCCAAGTAGACACGAGTCCGTGTGAGGAGCCCGTCTTTGGTTACCAACCAGTGAATTATCAGGGATGACACAATGTAGGCAGCCGCAACAATATATCCCATCTGGCTGGGAGTAAAGCCAAAGTCGTAGGCGAAAGGTAGGTTAAAGTATGCGATGCACGCATAGGTAATACCGGCCACAACAATGTAGTACGCCGCGAGCTTGCGAACGAAGGGGCTGCGGGTTATTTCGACCAATCCCTGTTTGGTTTGGGTCAGATATTTACTCCAGGTAAACTTTTTAGAATCTAGTTTGGGTTCAACGAGGAGGAAGGCAGCGAAACCTGACGCAATATAAAAAAGGCCTCGTGTCAGGTAAGGCAAGCCACGCCAAACGGTAAAGAGTAGCCCGCCGGCGAAGCTGCAGATTATGAGTCCAGCGCGATAATGAATAAGCAGTTTGGAGTAAATCTTGCCAAATTCGACCTCCCTCCCCTGCTCTTTGAGGGTGTCATAGAGAATGGCCGAGTCAGATCCAGAAACGAGAGCAGCGCCGATCGAACCAATAAAGGTAAGCAACAAAATCTGCCAAAAGTCGGCGGCGAAAGGCATGGAAATAAACATAGCTGCTTCTAATAATTTACCCAAAAAGATGGTGGTGCGGCGACCTATGAGATCTGCCAAGGCACCGGTTGGGACTTCGAGCGTGATTGAGAAAATATTCTCGAAAGCGTTGATGATCGCGAGTTGAGGCAAGGTGATGACCTGCGTATAGAAGGCGACCCAAATGGGCAAGGTAAAAATACAACCCGCAAGGGTATAATACCAGGTGTAATAACGTAAATTATGGGCGAGGTCACGCTTGAACATACTGGGTGATATTTTAACAAGTTAGCGATTGTCCAGGAAGTGCCAAAGCGCAATAGAACCATAGGATTTGTAGGGTGACCAGCGATTAACTATACGCTTGATTTGTAGATCAGTCGGATTGGCCTTGCCATACAATTTGGCAAAACCATTGCGGAGTCCCAAATCACCAAAGGAAAAGATATTTTCGCGGTGGAGGGTAAAGAGCAAAAACATTTCGGCAGTCCAGCGACCGATGCCTTTGACTTTGGTCAGTTCGGCGATCACGGACTCGTCGTCTTGTTCGTGCAGGTTAGTTAGAACGACCTCGCGGCTACTGACTTTGGCCGCCAAATCTTTCACATACTTGGCTTTGGCCCAAGAAAGACCGACTTCGCGGAAGGCTGAGTCCGGGAACCGCAGCACCGCAACGGGGTCGACCTGGCCGCCAATTAATTTTTCAAACCGACCAAAAATGACACTGGCAGCTTTCCCGGCTAATTGCTGATAAATGATGTTGCGGGTCAGGTTAAAAAAGTGATCTTTGCTCGGCCTGACTTCGAACCACTCCGGCAAGTTTACGGTTGCGAGTACGGAGAGGACTTGGGGGTCATAGGCCGCAAAATGTTTTTTGACCACGCTAATATCGGTTAGGGGCATCCTACATTTCCTCCAAAGAATAGGTTTGATATTGGCGGTTAAGGACTAATATCGAGGCATTGTGAAAGGAACGAAAACCGTCGGAAGGTTTTTTGATGTCCAGGTGTTCGAGTAGGCGATTGATGGTCCCGCCATGCGTGACGAGTGCGACTTTTTGATCTGGGTGCTTGGCGTGCAGTTCTTGCATAAAAATATGGACGCGGGATGTCATTTGACGTAATGATTCTCCTTTGTGCTTGTTCCAGTCCAAATCAACGGTGTCGCGGGCTAGCGTAAATTCTGGCCACAGTTTTTCTTTGACTGGATCTGGTTCTGTTTCCCAGGCCCAACCGGCAAAAATACCCATATCGCGCTCGCGCAAGGCAGAGGTTATAGTAATTTCGAGCTTGTGATGGGGGGCAATATGCTGAGCCGTTTCGTGAGCGCGGCGGAGATCCGAGCTATAGATGGCGTCGAGATGAAAATGGGCTAATTTGGTCGCGGTCTCTTTGGCTTGGGCGTGGCCCTGCTCGTTGAGCGGGATGTCTAGCCAGCCTTGCATTCGCCTCTGTGCGTTATATGCTGTCTCTCCGTGACGCACGATGATTATTTGTTTGGGCATAATTATTTGGAAAAGTATCGTTTATCTTTTAATTTGTCGGGGAGGTATGAGCCTTGATCATACTTTTTATACCCTTTGCCGTAGTCTAGTTCTTTCATCAATTTGGTAGGGGCATTGCGAATCTTGAGGGGGATCGGGAGGTTGCCAAACTGTTTGACGTCAGCCATGGCAGCAGCCAACCCGTCATTCACGGCGCGGCTTTTTTTACACTGGCATAAATAAACGACACCTTCGGCCAAGTTGAGGCCGCACTCCGGGTATCCAATTGTTTCGCAGGCGCGAAAGACCGCATTGGCGACCACGAGGGCGGTCGGGACTGCGACCCCGATATCTTCGCTGGCAAAAATGACCATCCTGCGGGCGATAAAAAGTGGATCTTCTCCCGCAGTAATCATGCGGGCCAGGTAGTAGAGTGCCGCGTCGGTTTGACTGGCGCGCATGCTTTTGATAAATGCTGAGATCGTGTCGTAGTGTTCGTCTCCCGCCTGGTCGTACCGTAAATAAGGCGACTGTAGCGTGTCAGTCAAATTGGTTTTGGTCAGTTTGGGGCCATATAAACTCACGGCGGATTCGAGGACGTTGATCGCTTTCCTGGCGTCGCCACTACTGTACTCAATCAAAAAATCGCGCGCGTCCGAGGGAATGGTGGCTTTGAGGAGCGGCAGGGCCTGGTCAATGACGGAGGAGAGTTGGGTGGGGGGAAG
>CAZBFT010000034.1:0-427 GCA_964491465.1 uncultured Pseudomonadales bacterium | reverse complement strand
GCGCGACTGCAAGGGACCGATCACTTCGAAACTGGGGTTTTCTGTGGTAGCGCCGATTAAGATGAGAGCACCGGTTTCAACGTAAGGCAATAAGAAATCCTGCTGGGCTTTGCTAAAACGATGGATTTCGTCCAAAAAAAGAATTGTCTTTCTGGTAGGATTGGCGGACTCGATAATTTTACGAATGTCTTCTTTTTTGGCGCTGACGGCTGAGAGGTAGTGGATATCGGCGTCCATTTCCGCGGCAAGGATACGTGCAAGCGTGGTTTTGCCACAGCCGGGAGGACCCCAAAAAATCATCGAGTGAACTTGCTTTTGGATGACGGCGCGGCGGAGCGGGGCGCCAGAACCGACCAAGTGCTCTTGGCCGATATAACCATCCAGTGACTTGGGACGCAATAAATCGGCAAGAGGCTGCATACCCCTA
>CAZBFT010000033.1:0-8531 GCA_964491465.1 uncultured Pseudomonadales bacterium | reverse complement strand
TACAGTGATCGCATGTTTGACACCTAGCCAGGCGGCGAATTCTTGTTCAAATTGCTCGACGTAGGGGCCGGCCGAACTAATCCAGCCCTCATCCATGGCTTGGGTCACAAGAGCTTTGGATTCGGGGGTGATAAGGGGACTATTGACGGGGATCATAAAAGTTTATCAAGTTAAGACTGAGCGTCCTCTTTGTAGAATTTCATGAGTTTGTCGCCGGGGAAAGGGCCTTGTTTGACTTCGATTAAGTATGCGTTTTCTAGGACATCGAAGCCGTGCCCACCGGAAACCTGTAGCAGAATATCTCCTTGGTTGAGGACGACCTGGCCGATCACGTTCCAGCCATAGTCATAAATCGTGGCTTTAATTTTGCCGGATTCGACATAAAGAAATTCCTGGGTGGTATCAACTTTGTAATGTATATGGGGATTGTGGATGTGGTCGCGGATGTGACGGCCGGCCGGGTGGCCGATCAGCCCGAGTTGCAGGGTATAGTCGTCGGGAGTCATAAAGTTGACTCCGTCGGGACGGTGAGATTTGCGGAAAACCAAAGCAAAAATTTGCCCGTTTTTCTCGATGACTTCGTGCCCATCTTCCATGAAATTATTCTACACTATACGAAGCGTAGCTGAAGATTTTTCCCTAGTGCCTTGGCGATGCGACTGGCCATCTGGAGAGTAGTACTCACGTCTAACGATTCTATTCGAGAAATGACAGCTTGGGTAGTTTTGGCACGTTTGGCTAGTTCTCGCTGGGAAATCTTTTTGTCAATGCGCGCTTGAATTATCTGTCGGCCAAGTTGGTAATCAGCTTCTCCCTCTTCCCAAATTCTACGGAATTTGGGATCTTTTATCCTATCTGCGATCATTAGATCAAGGTCGTCTAGTTGGTTACTACTGTTTTTGAACATAAGCATATGATATCTTTTTAGATATCAATTGTCAATTATTTCGTAATACCTTTTAAGACTCAGCCGAAGGTCTTTTAATGGGGTTTTCATGGATTTTTTGCTAAATATATGCCATATCCAAATCACCTCTTTTGATTGACTACATAATATGCGAATGTTATCTTTGCCCAAAACTCTGATTTCCCAGATTGGGTATCCCTTTAATTTTTTTAAATTCAAAACTTCTGGCCGCAATCCATACTCTTGAAGATATTTAATTTGTCGAGTGATTTTTTCAAATAATGAATTTGAGCATTGATCGATATATTCTTTGATCGGTGAGCTGTTTTGATTTTTGTATAATTTGACTATCATACATAGGTTTCCCAATATCACCGAAACTGGGCGATGAATTGCCAGATATTTTCCCAGACAGAACGTGGAGCAGGAGTCGTGGCTGGAGTCGACGGCAGATCGAGCGCGCTGTAGGGAGTCAAACTTTCGACTCTGAAAGTATTGGTGGGGACGTGATAAGTCCCTACCACAATGACCGGTTTGTCCGCGATACGAGTGGTTTGATTAAAAGTACTGTCGTAGTCGATCACGTATACGTCCGAACTGGGCAGAACCAAAATGTCGCGGGGAGTACCGCCCATGTTGACTTGGTGGATCACTCCCAGTTTGGACATGGGTAGACTCACTCCCCTGCCCTGCCACAGGACCCAGAGGATGTAGAGAGCGATGGGCAATACCAACAGGGGAATGGTAAAGCGGAGCGAAATAATGGTATTTTGGCTTTTCCAAATCCTTTTCAGGGCGAGCCACAACCGGCCAATGGGATTGTTCACTTTGATATTTAAATCGACAATGGGGTCCTGTAAATTGGACGCTTGTTTCAGTTCGACGTCCACGGCGTGAACGCCATTGACTGCTACTGAGCGACCGATGGTCTTTTTGGATTCGCTAGCTCTAACCGAAAGTTTGGGTGTATCGGACATAATTAAACTGTAGCAAATTAAAATTAGTTATCAAGTACCAGATGTGATATTATCCAAACATGAACTGGACACGCTATGGGATCGGTTTAATTGTGGGGATAGGACTGCTGCTGCAGGTCCATAATGCCGGCTTGTTTAACCCAAGTTATGGGTTTGATGG
Organism: uncultured Pseudomonadales bacterium; assembly: GCA_964491465.1. GTDB lineage: Bacteria > Patescibacteriota > Microgenomatia > UBA1400 > UBA12108 > UBA12108. The sequence continues at coordinate 6,487 of CAZBFT010000033.1, read as the reverse complement.
GAAGGGGCATATAGATTACTTGACTTACCTAAAAGACCAACGCCGCCTTCCCCTACCGCATGAAGGATGGCAGTACTACCAAACACCTCTGTACTATTTGGTCTCGCTGCCCGCGTATATATTCGGCGGGGAGACGGGGGTCCAGTGGCAAAATACGGGATATTATCTGGCTTTCATCTTGACGGGTGGATATCTGATCAGTCGGGTACTGGATGGGCGAGAGAGGACTTGGCTCATTGGGAGTTTGGCACTAGCTGCCCTGCCAGTTATGAATTATTTGGTACCGATGATTAGTAACGAATTCTTGAACGACGCCATTGTGGGGATTACGTTGCTTCTAATATTGTACAAGCCTAGGAGTTATTGGGTAGTAGCGCTGCTTACGCTGGGGTTTTACACCAAGTACACCGTATTAACTTTGGGGCCAGCGTATGCCGTGGCCTTATGGATGGCGGGGAAAAAGGACTTTTGGCGGCAAGCAATAGTAAGAGCACTTATATTTGGCTTGCTCGTTTCCCCGATTTTGGTCCGCAATATATTTATTTATCACACTCCCCTCGCAATGGCCGAACAGTTTTTCCCTTTTCCTCCGGGACGGGAGACAAGGGACCTGGCGTTTGTGACCAACTTGAGCTGGATTCCTAGAATCGATTTATTCCACGCCCACCACTACTCGCTCCTGGGGGGAACGTGGAATACTTTTTGGCACGACGGGTATCAAGTGAGCGTGCCGGTAGTGATGTTTCACAAGAAAGCTGCCTTGTTGTGGGGGATGGGGTTCCCATTAACTGCCCTAGCACTCGCGGGTTTCTGGCAACTGTGGCGGCGAAAAAGATCGGTGGCGATCGTCGCGTTCACATATGTATTGACCGCAGCTACGGCTTACTGGGTATATAACCTGCACCTCCCGTACCCGTCGGAACTGAAAGCATTCTTTATGTCGGGGTTGCCGGTGGTATATGGCCTATGTTTGGCCGCGATATTCGACTATAGCCGTAGGTCGCGGATAATAATCGCGGGACTATTATTAGTCCAGTTTGTGGTGATGGTGAGTTACTTTTGGATTCAGCCGTGGTGGCACCTGGCGCATTGAACTCGATTTCGCCCAGGATGAGAAGAAAAGAACAGTCAAAGAAGCAAGGTAAATCCCAAGCCAAAGATACCACCAATTGCCTTTGGCGAAGAGGGGCTTGTATTGGCTGGCCTGGGTGATAAAGGTAGAGAGAGAGCTAGTGTCGTAGTAGCTGGTTACCAGGCGCCAAATCCCACCTAGCTGGAGCCAAATAAAGAAAACCAGAAGCATGCGGCGTAGCCACAAGCGGCTGGTATCGTTCCAACCCAAAGAGAGGATACCGGTCAGAAGAAGCGCCATTTGGGCAAGGATGGTGGGGAAAAAGTAGCGGGATTGAATCCCAATGGAGTAACCAACTTCTTTAAAATGTTGCCAGTCAAACCAATAGATGGCGAGAGTATAGATGACGACGGCAAGCAGCAAGTAACTAATTATAGAGAGAGGAACTAGAACTTTTTGATGCCTTACGACTTTGTAAAAGTATACAAATAAACCAAATCCTCCAAGGAGAACCAGGCGATTGGCGACTTGCCAGTAAGGCGGCGGGAGAACAACACCGAGCCATTTAAAAACTCCCCAGTACCAAACCGAATTCTGGGCGATCAACTTGTTGAGTGAAAAATGCAGGAAAGACGTGAAATCGGCGTGGCTCGTGTTGGGAGAAAAGACCAGGTTGATATAAGGACCCCAGAGTGACCGTGAAACAAAAATTATGGCCGCCCCTAGAATTGCAACCAGCAGCAGGATGCGGGGCTGGATACGGCTAGAGAGGAACCAGATGATCAGAGCGGAAACTACGATCGGGATGGCGATAAAACCCTGAGGCTTGGTGAGAAAATCTCCCAAGAGCGCTATGGGCAGCAGCAAGCCAACAAAGATGCTGGGTCCGCGCCGAAGGAGATAGACCCCACTATAGATTATGATCGTAAAGAAGAGATTGTGTAAGTTGTCGGAGTTAATGCCGGCAGAAATAAAACTAAACATTGGTTGCAGGGCTACCATCATGGTAAGTAAGAGAGCAGATCCGACTTGACCAAATAACAAGATTCCCGTTTGATAAACAAAAAAAGAAGTTAGTCCTAAGATAAGAACGTTACCTAGTCGTAACACGATTGTCCGCATCATTATATCGGTGTCAGCGGTAAGTCCATACCAGAATGATTCGTACAAATAGTAAAGCCTGGGATAACGGGCAGCTTCCTGGCCTACATAGTTTTTTTGGTTGGAGGGAAGGCTAAGATCACGAACGATTTGCTCCTGAAACCCGACCAGTGTACTACTGTACGGTAACCGATATTCTGGATGATAGGTGACAAGGTTGTTACCATATTTGTCGCGATAAGTCCCGAGAATCTTTTCGGTAGTAGCTAGCTCGTAAGACAGATCATTGGTGACTACTGGAACTCCTAAGTCCTGCGAAACCCGCCTGTCTTTGTCTTGAGGCAGATCTCCTTCGTAGTAGAGATAATTGGCCGTGGCAAAATGGGCTTGTTCATCGGGAAACTCAAAGAGCGGGGCGACGAGACTCCAAAAACCAACGACAAAGAAGGTGAGCAAACAAGTCAGGGTTATTTTGGCCATGATTTAATTCTATACCAAAGCGGAGAATTACTGAGATAAAGCCAGATTAGCGGAGAGAGATAACTAATCATGCGGCCAAACGAGTTGTCCAGCGTGTACCAGTCGGGATAAGATTTGGCAACAAAAATAACGCTCACCAACAGAATGGCAAGGTTGCCAAGAATAGTTAGTAAATAGTAGAGCTGACCTTGCTCGAGTTTACGAAGGAGATCGACAAGACCGACCAGTCCAAAAAGATAAATTAAGTGGCTTAACGAATTGACTAGGGCGCTCCAAACAAACTTAACGGCAAGGAGGATGATGACTGGCAGACCAAGCTGACGCACCCTTGGTGAGGGGGTAGAATTTGATAACAGAGATTGGGTAGCCCCTACGACACTCATATGGCTAGCGTGGGTAAAGTTGGGCCAGACGGAGCGGATTGACCAAAAGATGCCCAGGGATAGGACTGGGAAAAACCATTCGCGTTTCCAAAAAGTGCTAACTATCAATAAGACAACCGGCACGACCCAAAGTGGTTCGGTTAGTCTCGTCCAGCTAGCAAATCCCAAAAAGGTGAACGATAGTAACACAAGCGGCGCAGAGTTATGTTTAGAATGCCAATAGCGGCCCAAGAAGCTTATCGCAATCACATAGAAGACTAGATACGGAAGATTGGTCATGCCGTCGAGTTTGGATTGCCAAAGAGTTATGGGGGTCGCATACATTAACAGAGTAAAGAGACTAGCTACGGCGCTACTTAGGCGTAAGCGCAAATTGGCATAAAATACTACAGCAAAGGCAAAGTACATAAGAGGATAAAAAAGGCTGGGATTTTCGTAACCAAACAGACGCAAGATAGTCGCAACCATGGTTGTAAACATGGGGTATGCGTACCAGTTGTCAATGGAACGAATATTGGACATGATTCCGGTAGCGACGATAACTTTGGCGCGAAAATCGTAGAGACCAATTGAGTCAGTAGAGTAAACAGGCCGATAGGTTGCGTATATGGCGGTAACTAAGAAAAGCAAAATAATTATTGCCCAACAAGCGGCGGCAAATGCACGGGTCTTTTTACTGGGGCTGGATTTGGACAGAGTAACCGGTTGAGTCACGGTATTGATCCAGCGAGATGCAAGCCAAGAAATTAGGACAAAAAACAGGAGAAAGTAACTATAGGAGGAAAGCGTGGCCTTGACCCCATAAGTGAGGACAACAAAGTAGAGAAGAGACTGCAACCCAGAACTGAGCAAAAAAGAGATGCCCAATTTTTCATACCAGGGACCGCGCCAGCCCAAAAGGGACAGCAAATTTACACCTATAAACGGGAGATTTCGTGATTTTGGTAAAGATAACTATCAGGCGGAAGCTTAGTAGTGGTGTCAAGTCTCTCCAGGGGATGCAAGCGCCGAGGATAGAGGATGGCCTGAGCTAAGTTAAGCCGGAAGTCCAGACAGTCAGCGTATACATTGGCGGTTGGAGGGGTAGCGTCCCGTACCAGCATAATAGCGCGGTAACTTTCGCCCATTAAATCGAGCATTTTTTGGTCATAGGAGTAGTTCCGCTTGTAGTAAAGCATGTCAGCAAGTTCTTGATACACTGGTTGAAGGTGAGAAATAATGCTTTGTGTACGCACAAATATGTAGCCGATAATGCCAATTAATAAGAGTAAAGATGTGAAGCAATAAATTAATTTTTTTGAATTATAGATAAACATTACTGCATAATACCACTAAGGTAATAACTCTGTAGAATACGACTATGATCAAGAAAGTTAAACTGGTGATAGTGTTGGCTGTGTCTTTGCTGTTTGGATATACCCTGTTGCGCGTTAATTTCTCGGCGCAAATGGGGATGATTGATGATCATGAAGTGGTATCGTTTTTGGGGTCTGATCAAAAAATTTACCTGGTTGAAATGCCTCAACTGCTGGCAAAAACAGAAGTTGGACAAATAGGTCACTCGTTGCGATTTAGACCTGTCTACTACACCCTGAGGATTGTCGAAAGCATGTTGTGGCGAGATCAGGCCACGCTATGGTACGGCACGCGGCTCGCAATTTTGACTATCTCACTTGCAATGGGGTGGTACTTATTAGAGCCTTTAATCGGAGGCTTCGGTGCGGCTTCCGCACTACTATATATCATGGCGTGGGATTATTGGAAAGACATATGGACACGCTTGGGTCCGAGTGAAATATATGCTGTGCCAGCTGTTCTGTTATTTTTGATTGGCCTAATCAATATTTTGAGAGTCAAGAAGGTAAAGGCTTGGCACTGGGCGGCGTTGTTGGTTGGGTTTGTAGTCTCTGTTGGTTCGAAAGAGAATTTTTTCTTTCTACTGATACCACTACTATTGGTCATATACAAAAAATGGCGCACTAGTTCTTGGCACGTTCGCATATTTATGCTATTGACTTTGACATTTGGGTTGGCGGTGACAGTTGACTTGTATTGGGCCACCCATCTGGCTGGAAGCAATTTTTATCACGAAAGTTTATCTTTACCCGCAAGGCTTAAATTGGCTTTTGTTAAAACACCAAAATTGCTGTATTGGTACCGGGCGTTACCCCTATTGCTTGTTAGCAGTGGAATTGGGGTCATTACCTATCGCATTGCGGATAAATTGCAGAGAGAAAAACTGCGGAAAATTGCAAAATACTTAAGCTGGGTGGTTGCGATGCTAATGATAGGAATTTCTACACAAGTATTTTTCTATGGGGATATGTGGCCCAGCAATAACCGCTACGACTTCCCGGGATTGCTTATGATCCAAGGAGTAAGTTTGGCAGCTGCAGTGTGGGCGATATTCAGTTTGAAAGTCTCCGGCCACACAAGATTGAGCATGCTGGTGAAAGGGATTCTTACAGTCTACTTGTTGATCTGGACGTATCAGAAAGGATATTACCCCATAAAGAATGAAGCAGAACGAAATGCCTCACGCACCAACTACTTTCAGGCGCAACTAACCCAGACTCGCGGTTTGTTGGATTTGCATCCCGATGCAGCGATTATTTTTGTGAGCAACACTCCCCTAGCTTACGAGCAGATTGCCGCGATGCGGCGATACCTATTGTTTTACGGATACCCAGACAAGATGTACTTTCGTTATTTGGGGAATAAAGAGACTGATTCTTTGTATGGTGCCCTGGCCGATTCGATGCAGGGTATTAGCAGGATGGGAGGGACAAGGGGGGATGATTCGTGGGGATTTTTACCGACAGAGCAATTCCCGGCAAACGACTGCGTGGCCCTAATGTTTGGCGAGGAGTTGAATAGCGAGTGTACAAAATCGCTTAGACTTTTTTAGAGGCAGCATTGAGAGCGCTGTTAACCATGTCCGTGGTTGAATAGCGTGGGGTCCAATGGAGTAGTTTGCGAGCCAGAGAAATGTCGGCCAGGGAATAGACAATATCTCCCGGTTTGCGCGCACCATAAGAAATAGCTAAATCTCGGCCGCTTAATCTTTGTACTAGCTCAGCCAGTTGCCGCATGGAGGTCGGTTGACCCGTACCCAAATTGGCGGTAAGGGATGGCTTGTTTTGGCGTAAATATTCGAGTGAATTAACAATTGCAGACACAATATCTTCCACGTGGATAAAGTCACGAACTACCGTACCGTCGGGCGTATCGTAGTCGTGGCCGCTGATGACTACCGGAGCGCGGGAAATTGTGGCCGCAATCAAACGAGTGAGTATGGCTCCACTGTCAGGATTTTGACCGAGTTGACCGTTTGCATGCGCTCCGGCGACGTTGAAAAAACGAAGGGCAACATAATTTACCCGCGCGGCATTGGCGATTATTGAGAGTGACTGTTCTGCCATGACTTTTGACTCGCCATAAGGATTGGAGG
>CAZBFT010000032.1:4542-8941 GCA_964491465.1 uncultured Pseudomonadales bacterium | reverse complement strand
ATCAAGCACAAGGATTTTCCCGCCGGTTTGACGGGAGAGATAACTGCCAAGCAGCCGGTCGGGGAAAAAGTAAGCAACTGCGCTGCTGACCGGATGAAGATTGAAGTATACGTAGCCAAAATGGGCCAAGTTGAGGAGATAACCAACGACAATGACTACTACAAGCGCGCGGGAACGAACGGACTGAACAACTTTCACCAAGCCGATGGCAGTGAGAACGTGGAGCAAGACCAGATACATACCTGAGCGGAATGAGAGAGTGTTGTTGACGTGAATAACGGTCGAGAGCGGGGAAAGTAAGAGGAGAATTAAAAGGAGTTTGTCCAAAGGCTCCCTGCGTGCAAGTAAAAAGACAAAGCCAATCAGACAAAAGGGCAAACTGATGAGGGCCAGAAAGCCGACTCTACCCATGGAAAAGACCCCATCGATTTCGCCCTGACCAAACAGAATGGTGGGAGAGAGAGCGTTGAGATACTTGCGCACAAAAAGTTCGCCCAAGACCGTGACTTTGTTGCTAAAAACTGGGGCCAGCGGATTGGTGAAAGCGAGCCGGCGGTCCAAGTTGACTTGGGTAGCAGCGCTGGTATTATCGGCAAAAATAATTTCTCCGGCGCGGCTGCCGTAGAAGTCACGTGCGACGTATGACCGGAAGAGTAAACCGCCAACTACGAGCAATGGCAGGAGAACCAAAACTCGTCGCTTGGGGTGCCGCCACGCTAGATAAGCGGTCAAAACTAAGGTGAGCAACGGAAGGGTAAATTTATAGCCGTGATAAGTGAGGAAACCGACGGTATAGGTGAGAGTGAAGAATATAGAATATAGAATAAAAGGAAGAGGAACGCGAGACTTGGATTTGAATATTGAGGTTAGTAACAGCCAAGAGAGCGTATAGAAAAACAAAGAAGTGGGTTGCTCGAGCGCGGTGCGAGAAAAAAGGATGTGCCAGGGTGAGATGGCGAGGACTGCGGCGGCGACGTAGCCCACTACCGGCTTGATCCCCAGTCCTAGCAACAAGCCCAAGAGGAGGAGGGGGTAAAAGGAGGAAAGTAAGGCAGTGGTTGCCCGAGCGGTAAAGGGTGTGTTGGGGAGTAAAGCAAGGGCCGGGACATTGATCAGCGGACCCAGCTCGGCCATGACCCCGCTATTGGGCAAAAATGACCACGGATGCCATGAGCCGGCAATGTCAGTACCGGAAGTGAGAACTGAGTGGGCTTGGATAATGTTGTCAATTTCGTCGTGAGCCAAGCTAACTGGAACTGCTCCCAATTGCCAAAAGCGGAGTGCCAAACTGATGACCAGTATAATGATGATTTTCCCCATACGGTTAGTTTAAACCTTAGGCGACAAAAGAACCACGAGTGAAGAGCGTAAATAGGTAGAGGAGGAGCGCGATACTTATTCCCAGTAACATATAAAAATATTTTTTCGGTAAGTCGGGCGGGAGCAAAAAAGGAATAAGTACTAATGTGTAGCGAGGAATTGAAGAGAGCGTACCGGTCAAAGTGGGCAAGAGGAGCGAGGCGCCAACGTAAAAATTGACGGCAAGAGATGTACGGCTAAAGTTGCGAATCCAGGCTACAACCGCAATAACAAAGAACCCTAGTTCGAGCCAGATCCGCTGACATAACCAAGAGTGGGTGTCAACCGTGAAGATCATTTTAAGGTAGCGGTAAATTACTTGGGGCAACAGGATAATTTCTCCGGCACTCCGCTCGGCTCCGAACATAGGTTGGACGTGCAGAAACATAAGAGGGTCGCGGTACTCTATAAAAAGAAAAATGAGATAGGCGAAAAACCCCAAGGAAGCCGTGAAAGTTAATAAGGCTGCTTGTAGATAGTATCGGGGATCACGAATTTGCGGCGGCTTTGGACTCACGGAAAGATAAGCGATTAAAAGGGTGGGGGCGAGCAAGGCGCCCACGAGGCGAGTAGCTGAAGCTAAGCTGGCTACAGCTGCTGCCAGCCACCAGTGCCGACGGTGCAGTAGTAGAAAGAACAATAAACTGAGACAGAAAAAGAGACTCTCGGAGTAAATGGCCGCGAAGAAAAAACTGGTAGGAAAGAACAGTACGGCAAGAGTCACAATCCAGCTGGCGCGCGGGAAAAGATAGATAATGATAGTCAAGGTGAAAATCAACCAGACTAAATTTAACCCGACGGCAACCGGATAGAGCGGCAGTGAGGTCAAAGCCGCCAAGGTTTTGACTATGAGTGGATAAAGCGGGAAAAAAGCTTGAGTGCCAATGTCCACGTACCCCACGGTAGCGAGCCTGATGTAGTGGGTGCCGTCAAAGTATCCCCAAACTGCGGAGCTGGGGTGTGGCCAGTAGTGCATGATCAGGTTGTAGTAAGGGAAACTAGGATTAACGGGGTAATGGGCAACAACGAAAAATGAGAGGAGACTGAGCAAACAGAACCAAACAAGGACGAGGAGGGAATTCTTACGAATGTGCCGCCAAAATTTGTGCATAAATGGCATAGGTGGCAGCGGCCACTTTGCTCCAGGTAAATTGACTGGCCCAGCGGCGGCCAGATTCGATAAAAATCGACCGACGGGCGGGGTGAGCTAAAAGCTCGTGAAGACTATCGGCAAAAGATTTGTCATCGTGGGGATCAAAGTAGTGGACGTACTCCCCCCCTACTTCGGGTAGGCTCCCCTGATTACTACTGAGGACGGGAGTGCCCTGAGTCAGAGCTTCGAGAATCGGGAAACCAAAACCTTCATACCAGGATGGCTGGACATAGAGAGTGGCCAGGCGGTAAAGTGCCCCCAAGTGATGGCCCGGCACAAAGCCAAGTGTGTGGATGAGTTCGGACTTGCCGGACTGCGCAATGGCATCCTTGATCGCTCGCGATTCTGGGCTTGTTTGGTCGGTCACAAAAGCTTTCCCGACGAGAACCAAATGGGTACGGCGACTAGGCAGCGAAGCGAAGGCTTTGATCAGTCCGGGAATATTTTTGTTCCAGTTGATATCGCCGACGTAGAGGATAAAGCGGTCGGGTAGGCCGTACTCTTGTTTGACAGTTTTTGTCAAAGCGATGGTTGCCTGGCGGTGCCCGGCGGCGAGGGGGATAACGTGAATTTTATCGGGCTGGATATTTAAGTAAGTCTGGATATCGCGTTTAGAGCTGGCCGAGTCGGTAATGACCGCGGAGGCGTGAGAAAGGGCTCTTTTTTGTAGCCAAAGTTTAAACTTGCCGCGTAAGCCAAACGGGAAATGAGCTGGGAAGCGCAAGGGGATCACGTCGTGGATCGTCACCGCGAATGGACATTGGGGGGTGTGGCCCCAAAGAGTGGTAAAAAACAAGTCAAAAAAAGTGTAGTGGACCAGGTCGGGATTGCTGGCCACTGACCGATCTCGGGAGAGCTGGATATGTGTCAGGGGATGAATACGCGACAATTCGGCACCCAGTAACCGGGCGTAGACGTCTATCCCCCGGGGACCGGAGCCGAAAAAGGGAGTTTTGGCGATTAGCTCAATTTTTATGTCTTGCGTGTGCGGCGATGAGACCACCATAAGTACCCCAAACTAGTGATAGAGAAAAGGCTGAGTGCATTGGCTGCGCGCTCAAGCGGCGTATTCTGCATGCGCAGGCGATATGAATGAATTCCGAGCTCGGGAATAAAGGAAAGCATTCCTTCCGGGGTGGGGACAAGCTCCACGCTCTGCTGGCCGTCCAACGTCAATTTCCAGCCAGGATAAAAATTGCGCAAAATGGTCACCCTACCCTCGGCGGAATCGGGCTTGTTATGCAGCGTTACCTCTAGCGACAGGGGGTCGTAGGAAAGATTATCGATTGTCATATTGCCAGAATTGACCAAGATCTCGTCGGATTTGTAACGTTCGTTCGGTACGCTCCATTTGGGCAAAATTTCGGTACGGAAAGTGGTGGAAGTTTTGTTATAGTACAAACGATACAGATCAGTGAACTCGGTCATATCCAGGTAGCGGATGGGGCGCCGGTAGTTGCGGATGTTCCAAAAGCCGAGTGCAAGGACACCGGCGAGAACAAGATTGGCCAGGCGGCGGTTGCGGAAGAGCAGGAGGAATTGAAGCCCCAAAAGAGGAGTCAAAATTGCCGGCATAAAGAGCAATCGCCAAGGAAACTGGACGGTTTGTAAAATCTTGATTTTGTCCCAAATATAATAGGATCTGGCTGTCATCAAAAACAGGGATCCGAAGTAGGCCACAATTAGATAAATCTGTGCCCATGACCGCTTGCGGTTGAGGAGGATGGACCCGACCCCTACCCCTGCCACAACAATTTGTGCCAGACCTAACTGGAAAGATAACCCGTCGTTGTCGCCGGGTACCGAGTACCAGTAGTCCCATTTGCCGTACAACAGTTGTTTGAGCGAGACAAAGTGCTGATCATAACGAAAAGTAAGAAAGTCGTG
>CAZBFT010000032.1:0-4442 GCA_964491465.1 uncultured Pseudomonadales bacterium | reverse complement strand
TTGAGAAACTGGTAGGGAGTCATCAGATAAATGAGCGCGAGCGAAAGTGCCCACCAACGACCATGTTGGGCGAAGAGGCGGTAAATTCCCAAACCACCAGCGAGGTAGGCCACAATGATCAAGGATTTAACTGCCCAAATCGAACCAATAAGAGGGCTTAGGAGTCCAGTGAGGTAGTAAGGTAGCGGATAAACAAAAGTAAACAAGGGGATGCCAAAACCTTGGTCAAAGTTGCCCGCCCAGCGGAGCGGAAACTCTCCCAGTTTGAGCATGTTCCATGCCTCTTCGGTGCGATAAACATGAAAAATCCCGTCGTGGCTGGCATATAGACCTGGTTTAAGCAGGCTGGTAACTAGTAGTGAGCCTAGTCCGGCAAGCAGGAAATAGGGCCAAAGTCGTTTTAACATGCTAGTTCCAGTCTTTTTGAATGGAGACCGATTGACCGCTTTGTTTCTTTTCCCAGTATTTGATGTATGAGGTGGCCAAGTGGAGGCCGGAGTACCAGGCGAAAACAAAGCCGGGGAAACCATCCATAAAGCCTTTATGGCGGAAGTAGATCGAGAGAAAACGCCAGGCTGGCAAAAGCAGTACGTACTGGATAATCGTCCAAGTGTCGGTACCCAGCTTGCCAACTTTTAGCCAAGTCTCGGCTTGAAGGGTGGTGTAGCGGTTACTCCTGAGGAGGTAACGGGTAAAAACTGGGTCGGCGATGTGCAAGAGATCATTACTCAGCCAAGCGGTGGTGCCGGTGACTTCCATCAGCTCATGAACGCTGGCCTGGGGAAGTTTGGCTTTGCCCTTTTTGAACAAGCGAATGACCGGATCGGGATACATTCCCCCTTTGTTCATCCAGCGGCCAAGGAAATAATTGCGGCGCTTGAGGTAATAGGCATCTGCCATGGTGGATGGGTCGGCGGAGATAATTTTTTTAATTTCGTCGGCGAGCATGGAGCTAACGCGCTCGTCGGCGTCTAGCTGGAGAATCCAGTTTGCGCTACAGGCATCGATAGCCAGCTGTTTGTTGATGTGAAAGTTGGTCCGATTGGATTCGTTGATTACTTTGGCGCCAAAACTTTGGGCAATGGCGACCGTCCTGTCGGTACTACTACCGTCGACAACCACGATTTCGGAAGCTAAATCTTGCACTGACTTGAGACATTCGGCCAAGTTGGCTTCTTCGTTGTAAACTGCCAGAGCAATAGAAAGCTGAGGAGAAGATTGATCCATAAGTTGAGTATAGCCGACTGATTGGCTTATGGAAATAAGGTGTAGTGATGAGAGGCTAGGCTGGTGAGTTGATCTGATGTAAGTTGGTTGACTTGATCGCGAAGGAAAAAAAGCGGAGTTGGTTTGCCATCATGGTACAGGGGAGTGTATTTAACTAAGTGCTCACCTATCCCCCAGCTTTGGTCTTTGGCCCAGACTATAGTCGGTAACGTGGATCTTAACTTGGTGTGGAGCGGAGTACTAAGGGGAGGCGTGTATTCCATCCATCTGTAGTAGTTGACCATAGGGTCGTATGCTTGTGCACCTGTACGCCAATAAGGCCAATACATGACTGGTTCGACCCAGACAGTTGTTTGTTGTGGCGTGCGACTAAGAATTTTGACGGCCTGCCACACGTTTTCCGAAGGCGAAAAGTGGGTGTTGTAATCTACCGTGAGATCGCGGTGATCCCAAAGAGAAACGCGCGCAATATTGGCTGAGACAAGTACCATCACTGCCCACAACAACACCTTGGGACGTGAACTAGATAGGATTCGAGCTATGCAGAAAATTAACAGCGCAAACCAGGGGAACATATGGAATGCACCGTAAAGAGTATTGTCGGGTTCGATATAGCGTAGCGAAGCTAAGCCGAGCATAAAGTACAGGGTAATTGCTTCACGTCGCTGGTTTTTCCGCCAGAGTGTATATAGACCGGCGATAAGGAGGGTTGAGGCAAATTGAATGACCCAGTGGAGTGGAGAGCGGGAAGTGTAAAAAAGAGCCACGAGTGGGGCAAAAAATGCCTTGAACAACGAGGTGGTCAAGCTTATGGGAGTAGTAAGTGGGATGTAGTAGCGGTAGTTGATCCATAAGGCATCAAGGTAGTATGCGCGCCAACTAATAAATAGGGAGAGAGTAAGTGCCCACCCCAAACCTGACAGGAACATGGTCCACCAAAAACCGCGACGCCAATTGGCTTGGTGGCCGAGGAGATAAAACAGGTACGCTAGTAGCGGCCATAGAGGTGCCAGAGTAAACCAAGCGAGCCAGAACAATATACTTATCCACACTAGTTCAGCAAGGGAAATGTGAGACCGTTGGAAAACGATAGTTGAGAGATAGAGCAACGGGTAAATTACTAAGCTTTCGGCGAGAAACAGATTGCCAAGTAGTAGTATTTTTGATAACTCGACGATTGTCGATGTTAAAAAGAGTGTCCAACCAAAACGAAAAGTAAGGAGGCTAATCCAAACAATGCACCAAGCAAGGATAAAATAGCGGTGTAATTTGATCGCTTGGAAGATGCGATTAGGCTGTACTGCTTTTTGTAGTGCACCTGATAGGAGAAACATTACTGGTTGATGCTGAGTATATACGTCAACATAGAGTTTTTTGCCTTGAGTGAGGTAGTCGCCAATGACAATATTGTCTTCTTCGTCGACAAAATCCAAGAAAAAAATGTGTGAGCGGTTGGCTGGAATTATGATCGAAAACAGCAAAAGCAGACCGATAGCAAGCCAGAGATTACGATTTATTAGCCATTTGGTCATTACTTCCCTTCGGCGGCGCGGAATGCGGCCGTACCATCGGGGAAGTCAAGACGAAAGACGTAGGGAGTATCCAACCAAAAGTCATCACCCTTGCCGATAAATAGCATTTCGTTGCGGCCATTGTCTTGTGGCCAGTTGATGTCACGGAAAGTGTATTTGCCCAATGAGTATTGCGGTAGCTGATCCAGCCATGGGTAACCGAGAGCCTCGTACCCGATGAGTTTGACATTTTCTTGTTGATACCAGGTGGGATCCCATTTATTATAAAATGCCAGGAATAACTGCGGCTCGCCATAGGCTTTGGTCATGTAGATGTGTTTGTATTTGGATCCATTTTCGGCTAACCATGTGGCCAGCTCTTTGGTGCCATATTGCCAATCGCGGGCAAAGGCCCGGGGATACCAAAAGAAATAGATCAGCAGAAAGCTGACTATTTCAAATCCCAAAACCAAAATAATAAATCTCAAATATTTGAATTTATTGTTTGATAGTTCGACGAGGCCGAGGCTAGCGAGGAGCTGCCACCAAGGGAGCGTGAGGATACTGCGCAGGACGTGATAAATGTCTTTGGTCAATGCTGGGGGAATAAAACCAACTCCAATCATGAGTAGCGGAAGATAGCGGGCCGGCCCCTGATAGCGTTTAAATAAAATCCACGCGCCCACACACATAAGGGTAAATTCGGTGAAGTAAAGTACACCACGGAAAGGGAGGCTATGCTGAGCGCGGATGCTTTCGCTACCCAAGAGGAAGTGGGGAGAAAGATATGACGTCCAGTTGGAAAAGCCCTTGGCTAAGATAAAAGTGTATTTGTTGAATATAGCTTTATTGCCTATGTCTCCGAGCGGGAAAGTATTGCGATAGCGGAAAAACCGCTCGACCAGCTCGGCGTCGGTAGTGAGACCTACCTGAGCGAAACGTTTTTGGGAGCGACCGCTCACAAAATCGGTGGCGATTGGGAGAATAAAAATCGTCAAGATCAGGGTCGCGATAATCAGGTATCGACGTGAAGCTTTTTGCCAAAGGCTTGCGAGCAGGTAGACAAAGACAAGGGGAACGACAATTTTGGCACTGTGGTAGGTGTGAAGAGCGAGACCAAATGCGAGGGAAGAGTATATAGAATATTGGACATGGGAAGATTTAGAATTATCGGAAAACTTAAGCCAAGTGTGGATACCGAGCAGGACGAGTGCAAGTGAGAGGCCGGCTTCAAAGGCCGGGCGACTAAGCATGAGGTGCCAGGGAGAAACAGCCAAAAGAAAAGCTGCCCACAACCCTACCTTCTCTGAGTAAAGTCGGCGGCCGATTAAATATGTTAAATACACGGCGACAATCCCGGCTAGGGCAGCGGGCAAGCGGACACCCCAGGCGTTGAGCCCAAAGATTTGGATAAATGGGACTAAAAGATAAATATAAACCGGTGACTTCCACTCGCCATATGAGCGGAAAAGGAGAGGGAGAAATTCCCCCCATTCATCCCGGCCGGTTTTGAGGATCGAGTAGGCGGAGTAACCCATGCTCACTTCGTCCCAGTTGAGACTGGGAGGAACAAGGTTTAGGGCTGAGAGGCGGAGCGCAGCCGCCCCAATTAAGATCGTGATTAAGGTGTGAGTGCGACCCCATAACCAAAGTCGGTTTAGCGTGTCCATAATTTGAGAATGTCCCGGTCGTTACGTACCCAGT
>CAZBFT010000031.1:0-8979 GCA_964491465.1 uncultured Pseudomonadales bacterium | reverse complement strand
GAAAAAGACGGCGTTCTCGCCTGCTGGCGATCCGCCTCTAACTCGGCCCGTCGGCCTGCGTAAACTTTTTCTTTGTGAGATACACCTGCACCAAACGCTCGCACATAAACCAGGCTTTTACATTATAATTACGATATGATTTTTGACGGACGAGCATTTGCAAAGGAGTTGGAAAAGGATCTAGCGACTAGAGTGGCACAATTGCCGCATAAACCCAAGATGGTGAGTGTGCTGGTAGGGGATGATCCAGCGAGCGTGATGTATACGCAACTGAAAAATAAAGCCGCTAATAGATGTGGAATCGATTTTTCAGTTGAGAAGCTAGATTCCAGATTTAAAATTCAAGAAATTAAGGAACGAATTGCAGAAATAGGGGCAAGAGAGGATGTGACTGGCCTTATGGTACAGCTGCCTATTCCAGGTTTAGACAAATCCCAAACGCAGGAAGTATTAAAGGCGATACCTCTAAACAAGGATGTGGATGGGCTCAGATGGGAAGAGTCGGGGGTGATGCCGGCGACGGTAAAAGCAATATTTTCCATTCTGGAAAAAATAAATCTAGAAACTAGAATCTGGAATCTAGAATCTAGATTTGTAGTATTGGGGGCGAGAGGAGCGGTGGGGAAACCACTTGTGTATTACTTGCAAAAGCAGGGAGTAAAAGTGGACGAAGTCGAATGGGATACTCCTGATCCTGCACGGATGATCCTTGCAGGCGAAGTGGTGATAAGCTGTGTGGGGAAGCCTGGAGTGGTGACAGAGAAAATGATAAAGCCAAGTATGATCATGGTTGATGTGGGGGCGCCGGTAGGGGACATGACAAGTGGTGTGTATCAAAAGGCAGCTGTGGCCGTACCAGTGCCGGGAGGGGTAGGTCCGGTGACTGTAGTTAGTCTGATGGAAAATGCAGTAGATCTTGTGTTATAATTCCAGAGTTATAAAAATCGTCATCTAGGGGAGACCTCCTGATATCAGGCCCTTGGAGAAGTTTAAGGAGGCAACGTGAGTGATCAAATTTTCCCAGAGTTAAAGGAAATGCTTGAGGCTGGAGTCCATTTTGGGCACTCGGTGAAACGACGTAATCCGCGGATGGACGAGTATGTGTACGCAGTGAAAAACGGCGTGCAGATTTTTGATTTGGTAAAAACCCGCGACCAACTGGTGAAGGCTTGTGAGTACCTGACGGATAAGATTGCCAAAGGTGGGAACGTACTATTGGTCGGGACTAAAGGCCAGGCGGCACCGACGATTAAAGAGCAAGCCGACAAAATGGGCGTGCCGTACATCACTACCCGCTGGGTCGGAGGTCTATTTACCAACTGGGAGCAGATCAAAGGCAGGATCGCGCGACTGCTCGAAATGCGCAAGAAATACGAGGAAGGTGCTTACAAGAAATACACCAAAAAAGAGCAGGTCATCCTTAAAAGGGAAATTGAACGGTTGGAGCGGATGTATGGAGGGCTGGTCAAACTGGAGAAATTGCCTGACGTAGTGTTTATCGTGGATCCTACCCGCGAAACTACGGCCATGCATGAGGCGATCGCCAAAGAAATCCCCGTGGTGGCCATCTGCGATACCAACTGCGACCCTACATATGTTGCTCAGGTGATCCCCGCCAATGACGATGCGCTCAAGAGCGTGGTCATGCTGGTCTTGGCAGTATGTGGAGCGGTGGAACGGGGACTCATGCTCGCGAAGCGAGCAGTATAAAGTATTAAGTATTTTGTATTATGTTGGAGGGAATTTTATGAATATAACAATGGATCAGATCAAAAAACTAAGAGAAGAGACTGGCGCCGGCATCATGGACGTGCGCAAAGCTTTGACCGAAAGTAAAGGTGACGAGGCCAAAGCCAAAGAATTGATCTCCAAAAAAGGACTGTCACGCGCAGCCGAGAAAGCTGAAAGAGAGACCGAAGCAGGGCACGTGTTTGCTTATGTGCATTTTAACGGGAAAGTGGGGGCACTGGTCAAACTCGCTTGTGAGACCGATTTTGTCGCCAAAACCGAGGATTTCCAGACTTTGGGTCGCGAAATTGCGATGCAAATTGCGAGTATGAAACCGGCCAATGTAGAGGAATTGCTCAAGCAAGATTATCTTCGTGACCCAAGCAAAACGATCGAAACATTGGTCAAAGCCGTGAGCGGGAAAACGGGGGAGAATATCCGGGTGCTCGAAATTGCGACGATGTGATTCGGACAATCAGAAAACCCCGCCTGCAACGCTATGCGTAGCAATGCGGGCAGGTCAGAACGCCGGAAAATCAGAGTATCGGAAATTCTGAGTGGGGATGGTATCATTAGCGAATGACTACCATCGTTATCCTTTCAATATTAGTATTGTTGCACGAGCTGGGGCATTTTTTGATTGCTAAACTTTTTGGAGTGAGGGTGGATGAATTTGGGATAGGACTGCCACCCAAGGCTCTGACTTTGGGGAAAAAGGGCGAGACAGAGTACACCCTGAACTGGTTGCCGATCGGCGGGTTTGTGCGGCTGGCAGGGGAGGAGCACGACCCAAGTTTGTGGGAGCAATTAAATCCCTTTGAACGGAGCAAGATGTTTTTCGCCAAGCCGGCGTGGCAGCGGGGGCTCGTGATTTTGGCCGGGGTGACAATGAACTTTCTGATTGGCATCGCCTTGTTCTCACTGATTTATACCAAGATGGGGATACCGAAGGAGACGGGGCAAGAGGTGATGGTTTCGGAAGTACGCTCGGGTTCACCCGCCGAGATGTCGGGGATGACCGTAGGAGAGGTGGTCGTGAGAATCAATGACCGAGTGATAACTGATTCCCAACAGTTTGTGGAAACGATCCAGCAGCACAAAGGCGAGGCTGTGTCTCTTTATCTGGCTAAAGTGAATGTTAACGGACAAAGGTCTAGCGAGGAGAGACAGGTCACGGTGGTGCCGCGGGAGAACCCACCAGAGGGAGAGGGGGCGCTAGGTGTAGCCGTATCAACGGTACCAATTTATGTCTACCAAAAAATGGCTTGGTACCAAGCGCCGTTTTATGGGGCAGTAGAAGGTACCAAAGAGGCACTTGGATGGAGCCGCGAATTTATCCGGATATTTATGCATCCGGCGGAGTTAATAAAAAATCTGAGTGGGCCGGTAGCGGTGGTGAAAGTAGGCGAGCAGGCAGTAAAAGAAGGGTGGCTGGTGATGGTGCGGTTTGCAGGGATTATCTCGCTTAATTTGGCGATTTTTAATCTGCTACCGATCCCAGCTCTCGACGGCGGGAGACTGGTGATGGTGGGACTGGAAAAGATCATTGGCCGTAAGCGTGTGGCGCACGCCGAGAGGTATGTGAATGCGGTGGGGATGGGACTACTGATCCTGCTACTAATTGGCGTGACGGTGAAGGATGTGTTCTTTGGGTGATACAATAACTCCATGCCCAAGATGATTGTGACCCACAAAAATCCAGATCTAGATGCGATCATGTCATGCTGGCTGCTGGTCCGGTTTGACCAGCCACGGTACGGGGATGCGGCTTTGGCATTTATACCGGCCAGGACAACATATCGGGATCAGCCGGTAGATAGTGACCCTGACGTGGTGCATGTAGATGTGGCTTACGGGAGGTTTGATCACCACCAGGTGGGCGCGCCGAAAACTTGCGCAAGTAAATTAGTCTGGGAAGACCTGGTAGCACAAAACTTGGTATCGCCCACCGATACTGCGCTCGCGGCTATGGTCGAGTATTCGCTGGACATTGATTTGTTCCAAGACTGCTTTTGGCCAGAGGCCCAGCATGACCGCTTTACCTTTATGCTCGCCGAGATCATCCCTGCGATGCACCACCTCCAAATTTATGACAACGAGGCGGTTGCGCGGATGGTATTTGGGTACCTGGATGCAACATACCAGAGGTTAAAGGATTGGGAAAAGAGCAAACAGGCGATCAAGGACGGGCAAGAATTCAGCAGCGTGTGGGGGCGGGGAATTGTGGTTGAGACGGGAGCGGACGACGTGAGCAAGCTCGCCCAGAGGCAAGGATATACGATGGTAATCGTGCACGATTCGGAGAAAGGGTACCTGAAAATTAAGTTACGGCCCGATACACCACGCAATTTGGACGAGTTATATGCTAAAATAACCTCACGTGAATCCCCGAACAGGTGGTTTTACCACAACTCGGGGCTTATGCTTTTCTCGGGAAGCGACAAAGGCAGCGCCAAAGAGAAAACTGAGCTTAGGCCAGATGACATATTAAAATATATTAAGGAAATAAAGTAATTGGAATGATAACCCGCCATCATACCAGATGGCACACAGACTGCTTATTCAGCCGTTTTGTGCATCTGGATACTCAAGGCGGGCAGGAGGAGGTGCTTGTTTAAATGCCAATCATAGTCAAAGCGAAAAAAGACGAAAGTGTGGAAGGGCTCCTGCGCCGCTTTAAGAAAAAGGTTCTCAACGAGAATATCATCGATGAGGTCAGGGAGCGTGAATTCCATAAATCTCCTCAAGTCAAACGCAAAGAGCGTAACAACGAAATCCGCCGTAAAAAATACGTAGATCGGATGCAGCGTGCAGCCGCTAATAGGAAAAAGTAAATGGGCATTTTGTTGTCACTCCAAGACGAGATGAAGACCGCCATGAAAGCGCATGATCAGGTGCGGCTGGATGCGCTGCGTCTCATGGTATCCGCCATCAAGTACGCCGAAGTTGACACGCCCAACATGAGTGACGAGCAAGTCGTTGAAGTGCTCAAGAAAGAAGCCAAAAAACGTCGGGAGGCAGTAGAAGCCTTCCGGGGGGCAGCCAGGGAGGAACAAGCCAAGCAGGAAGAATATGAACTAGGAATCATTGAGGCATATTTGCCCAAAATGATGGGGGAAGATGAGGTGAGGAAGATAGTGCAAAACTTGGATCTCAAAGATCAAAACTTTGGAGTAGCGATGGGGATGGCCATGAAAGCAGTGGGCAAGAATGCGGATGGGGGAGTGGTGGCGAAAATTGTTAAAGTGATACTAAGTAAGTAAATAATGTAAATAATGTAAATAAAGTAATTTAGGTAAATGTTTTTACTCTAATTACCTACATTACTTAGTCTACCTACTTCCAAAATATGATTTCTATAAATATTCTTGCCGATGCCAAGTATCCATTTGACCGGGACGGGTTGCGAGAACATTTAACAAGAGTATTGGCTGTACAAAAGTTGATTGACGGAGTGGAAATTGATATCCAGGTAGTGGGCAAGCGGAAAATGACGCAGTTGCACCGGATATATATGCAGTTACCGGGACCGACCGACGTATTATCTTTCCCTTTGAATGATCCTGGCGACTCCAGACCCTTTCTGACTCCGCCGGATGGAGTACTCAGGCTTGGGGATGTTGTGGTGTGCTATCCCGTGGCTGTAGAGGAGGCGATTGAGAAACAGATCAAAGTGGATCAGCAGATCCAGTTTTTGGCGGAGCATGGGCTTATGCATTTGTTGGGGTTTCATCATGAGTGAGCTGTGGTAGCTTTGGCCAGGAGCTGTGCCAACAATTCATGAGCTTTTTCAGGTCCTGCCAAGATGATTTGTTCGGCTATGCTCATATTAGGAATATTGCCTAGAAATGGCTCGCCCTCAACTGGTCCGAAATAAATAGAAATTCCACCAGTCTCTTTTCGAGCAATGCCTAGCAAATTACCATCACCTTTGCTGTGGAAAATAACGCTATATCCTGAATTTGAACGGGGGGTAGGTGTCATCGTAAGCGAAGTGCTTACACTTTATTCTCGACTTTATTCTGGGTGTTGTCAATCAGCTAAAATCGATATGGTTTGAGAGGTTGGAGGAGTAGTAAATTTTTGTTAAAGTGGAGGCATGAGTTTGTACTTGAAGTATCGGCCACGAACAATAGATGAGCTGGATTTGGATGGGGTAAGAGCGACGCTTGAAGGAATAGTGAAAGCCAACCAAATTAGCCACGCATATTTGCTCACTGGGCCACGTGGAGCGGGCAAAACCAGTACGGCGCGAGTGATTGCCAGGATAGTGAATTGTGAAAAAAACACCAAAAAATTGGCGGAGCCGTGCAACGAGTGCGACGCGTGCCACTCGATCCTGGATGGGAGCGCTCTCGACTTTGTGGAAATTGACGCGGCCAGCAATCGGGGGATCGACGACATTCGGGAACTAAAAGACAAAATCCGCTTGGCTCCAAGTACACTTAAGTACAAGGTTTACATTATTGACGAAGTGCACATGCTGACCACCGAAGCGTTTAACGCACTGCTTAAGACATTGGAAGAGCCACCTGCCCATGCTTTATTTATTTTGTGTACCACCGAAACGCACAAGGTGCCAGAGACCATCGTTTCCCGTTGTGTCCGGATCCACTTTACCAAGGCAACTGTATCCGAAATGAAGCGATCGCTCGAAAGAGTCGTA
Source organism: uncultured Pseudomonadales bacterium (assembly GCA_964491465.1). Classification (GTDB taxonomy): domain Bacteria; phylum Patescibacteriota; class Microgenomatia; order UBA1400; family UBA12108; genus UBA12108. The sequence goes on along the minus strand of CAZBFT010000031.1, from coordinate 2,585 downwards.
AAAGGGGAGGAAAAGGAGGTAAGCGTAGAGGCGCTCGAATACTTGGCGGGGAGAGTGGACGGATCTTTCCGAGATGGAGTGAAAATACTGGAACAGGTGCTCTCGGGGTCGGACAAAGTCGGCTTGGCCGAGATGGAAAAGGTCGTGTCGGGATCTTCGGGGTATCGGGTAGATGAGCTCGTGGCAGCGTTGGTCACAAAAAATACCGATGTGGCTCTAGCAAAACTACATGAGGCCAGCGGCGCCGGGGTTGATCTTTTATATCTGACAGTCGAAATCATGAAAGGACTGCGGGACAATTTACTGATGGGTGGGGGAGTGGAGTTGACCAAGTTGGTTTTTGCGATGGATGAGGTGGCCCGCAAGCTAGGGACTAGCCCGGTGCCGGAATTGTTGCTGGAAGTGGCGGTGATTGAATGGGGAGGGAATCCGGCTAGTCGGCAAATCGGCGGATCAGCCGATCAGAAAACTAGCACACCAGCAAAGACCAGCAAGCCTGCAAGCCAGCTGAGCGGTAAGCCGGAAAAGCTAGCAGTTAATCTGGAGAACCGGATATCCGACAATACTGAATCGCTGAATAGCCGGAAAACTGATCACAAAGAGGTGTGGAGTAAGCTCATGGCCGGATTGAATGGAGATAGTGTAACGATGGGGGCTTTGCTTTCCAAGGCAATTCCGGCTCAGATCCAGGGGGACGAGCTGACGATTCAGGTGAAGTACGGGTTTCATCGGGATCAAATTTTGACAGAGAAGGTGCTTGGCAAATTGGAGAAGATGGTGAGTGAAGTGATGGGGAAGCCCATGAAAGTGAAATGCGAGGTTGCGGCCGGTGTTACAATAGCCCAAGCTGAGGTAGAGGTAGATCAGGAATTTGCCGAAGCAGAGTCAATTTTTGGGAAAAGTAATTAGAGTAAATAAAAGTAAGAAAGGTAAATATGTTTGATAAATTCCAACAAATGGGTCAGCAAGTTTCGCAGCTCAAAAAAATCCGTGATCAGGCGGTAGCCATGCAGAAACAACTGCAAGCCGAGGTTATCGAAGTCGAGGAGGACGGAATCAGAGTAGTAATGACCGCGGATCAAAAAGTCCAAACGGTGACCATTGACGGCAAATACGAAGAGCGTTTGGTCAAAGTGCTCAATGACGCGATCAAGAAATCCCAACAGATAGCGGCCAAGAAGCTCCAAGAGATGAGCGGTGGGCTCAAAGGGCTGCTCGGGGGGATGGGTGGAGGAAATCAGTAGATCAGCACATCTGCACACCTGCAAATCGGCGATTCAGCGGAGTCGGTAGATCGGCTTGTCTGTGTCTTTTTTTAAAATAGTATCATGAGGGTATGATTCGTGATGTTGACGAACTAGAAGTGTATAAGGAATCACTTGTTCTCTTGGAGAGCCTTTATTCTTTTTTGCGCGCACTTAGTAGAAGTGAATATGATACTATCGATCAAATTAAAAGAGCTGCTAAGTCAATTCCGGCGAATATAGCGGAGGGATTCGGTAAGAAGCTGTATCCAAGAGAGTTCAAAAGATTTTTGGCGATCGCCATGGGTTCGAGCGATGAATGTGTTGCCCATTTGAGAATATTGTTTGTGACAGTTCCGAAGCATAGGGAAGAGATAACGTTACTAGGTAGTCAGTTCAAGACATTATCTAAACGAATTAACAAATTGCGTACAAGCTGGCTTGCCGATTAAATGTCCATCTGACGTGCCGAATCGCTGGCTATCTGACGTGCTGAATTGCTGATAAAATACCTGCTATGAAGTTGCCGAAAATTGTTGAGGATTTGACCAGTAGCTTTGAGAAACTACCTGGGATAGGACGGCGGAGCGCACAAAGACTGGCATTTTACCTACTGCGCGTGCCGCAGGGGGATTTGGATAGTTTTGCTGGCTCTTTGTCCAATTTGAAAAAACAGACTAAGCTCTGCAGTATTTGCCACAACCTGACCGATCAAGACCAATGCGGTATCTGCGGCGACCCGGCACGGGATAGCTCGCAAGTGTGCGTAGTTGAGTCTTTTCAGGATGTATTGGCCATGGAGAAAGCGGGGAGTTACCAGGGCGTGTACCACGTCTTGCATGGCTGTATTTCGCCTCTAAACAACGTCGGTCCGGACGAGTTATATATTGATACTTTGGTCAAAAGGGTAAAAAAAGGTGGGGTAAAAGAGGTGATTTTGGCCACCAATACGAGCTTGGAAGGGGAGGCGACGGCGCTATATTTAAAGCAAGCGCTATCGGGACTAAAAGTAGAGATTAGCTGGATAGGTCGTGGACTTCCCACTGGAGTTGAGATAGAATATGCCGACGAAATGACGCTAATGCAGGCCCTACTCACGCGGAGAACACTATGATTTTTCGCATTGCGTAGAGACTACTAGTTTGATGCGGTGGCCAAGTGGTAAGGTGTTCCGTCTGCAAGATGGAAAGACGAAGGTTCAAACCCTTCCCGCATCTCAACAATATGAACCCACAAACGTATCTAAGGACTTTGTTGGAAGGGGCTGGGGAGTACGCGTTGACGGAACAAGATATCAAGATAATTGAAAAAAAAGGTCTACAAGAGTATTTACTGTCGAAG
>CAZBFT010000030.1:0-9269 GCA_964491465.1 uncultured Pseudomonadales bacterium | reverse complement strand
CTCTATCGTCATCTCTTCTTCTTTGTCGCCGTCGCCCGAGCCCACCGTCCCCGATCCGGTCTGTCACATGAAGTTGACTCCTAGTCGAGCTCACTACACTGCGGAGTTTGCCGGCGTCCGGCAATATTTTTGTGGCAAAGGTTGTCACGCTGAATTTACTCAGTTACACAAAGGAGCTATATGAAAATCCTCATTCAATCTATCCTTTTCATTATCATTGTAGGACTCTTTGCCATCACCTCCGATCGTTTGAGCAAAATCGAACAAAAAGAATCCATGGATGGTACAACGAGTGAGGTCCAAATGAGTGACCAGGATTTCCTCACCCAAATGATCGAGCATCACCAAGGAGCCATCGCCATGGCCCAAGAAGCCGAGACCAAATCCTCTCGCCAAGAAATTCGTGACTTTGCCGGCAGTATCATCTCTGCCCAAACCAGCGAAATAGACCAGATGTACGCTTGGCGCAAACAGTGGTTTGGCGAGTCGGAGCATATCTCTATGCGCATGGGTGCCGACATGCCCAGTATGGCCGTCGATCTGGGTAGTGCCGACGCGGATTTTGACAAACGGTTCCTCCAAGCGATGATTGCCCATCACGAAGGCGCCATCAAAATGGCCAACGCGGTCCTGTTGCCTACCGATCGGGCAGATATCCACAACTTGGCCAAAACTATTATCAATACGCAGACCCAAGAGATAAAAACTATGCAACAATGGGAGAACGATTGGTATGGCAAATAAACACACGATGGAATATGCAATCAAAGGGATGCACTGTGCCAGCTGTGCCAGCATCATCAAACGCAGACTCGAAAAAATACCTGGTGTCGAACAGGCTGAAGTCAATTTTGCCACCGAAAGTGCCGCTGTTGATATGGTAAGTCACGTCGGTACCGATCAACTCAACGCCAGCATTTACCCACTGGGCTATACCTTGGCAGAGAAATCATCTTCCGATATGCCTCAAATGGATCACAGCCTGCATACAAGTCACGATATGACAGATATGAAATTAGTCGATACCCAAAATCCCCAGAGTCCGCACTATGGTCATGACATGGGTGCGGTAGTTACCTCTGACAGCACAAAAAAGTTGGAAAAATTGGCAGAACTAGAAAAAATGCGTCAAAAAACTTACTTTGTGATGCCCATTGCCCTCATCATCTTTACGCTCATGATTTGGGACCTTCTCTCCCGTCAGTTCGACATCCTCCCCAGCCTCCCCCTCTCTATGACTGCCTTTAATCGGCTTTCGTTCATTCTCGCGACCCCAATCATGTTCTGGATCGGCCAACCATTTATCCAAGGAGTCGTCCGGTTTATCAAATACCGCGTAGCCAACATGGATAGCCTGGTCGGTATCGGCACATTGGTCGCATATACCTACAGCTCCATCCTCTTATTATTCCCCGAAATTAACACAGTTTTGCAAGCTCCAGAGGGCTTGTACTTTGACGTGACTATCGTTGTCATCGGCTTTATCACTTTTGGCAAATTCTTAGAGGCCAGGTCCAAACTCAAAACCGGTGAGGCAATCGAAAAACTCCTGGGGCTACAAGCCAAAACCGCCCTCGTTTTGCGTGAAGGCAAAGAAGTAGAAATACCCGTGAACGAAGTTGTTGTAGGTGACACTGTAATCGTCAAGCCGGGAGTGAAAATCTCGGTCGACGGCGAGATCATCAAAGGCGAAACCAGCGTGGACGAATCCATGCTGACGGGTGAGCCGTTGCCGGTCGACAAAGCAGTAGGGGACAAAGTAGTGGGAGGAACACTCAACAAACAGGGTACTATCCAATTCAAAGCGACCATGGTGGGCGCTGGTACTGTACTGTCTCAAATCATCAAAATGGTCGAGAATGCGCAAGGAAGCAAAGCTCCGATCGAGCATTTGACCGATCAAATTTCTGCTATCTTTGTCCCCATCGTCCTTATACTTGCCGTCTTTGTGTTCATTTTGTGGTCAGTCCTGGGCAATCCAATGCTCGGACTCCTTAGCTTTGTCGGCATCCTCGTGATCGCCTGCCCCTGTGCGCTTGGCCTTGCCACCCCGACTGCCATCATTGTTGGAGTCGGCAAGGCCGCCGAAAAAGGAATTCTGGTGAAAAATGCTGAAAGCCTAGAAAAGTTACGCGCCGTCGACTTTATTGTCCTCGACAAAACTGGAACTTTAACCAAAGGTGCGCCTACAGTTACCCAAATCCAGTCAGTTGGAGAGAATGATTACTTACCCGCACACTTACAAATCTTGGCCTCCCTAGAGTCTAGTTCCGAGCACCCACTAGCCATCGCGATTGTCGAACGAGCAAAAATAGATAAGGTCTCGCTTCTCCCCGTCGCAAGTTTCAAAGCTATCGCAGGCAAAGGTCTGCAAGGCAAGATAAAAAAAGAGACATTCTATGCCGGCAACCTCAAACTTATGGAAGAGCTTGGACACAAAGTGGACCATACAGTGATTGAGAGATTTGCCAACATTGGCGCTACCCCAATCGTTCTTGCCACAAATAAGCACATTCTTATGTACGCCGGGATCAGTGACACACTCAAAGACGAATCTGTTCAAACCATCCAAGATCTCCATGCTCTGGGCATCAAAGTTGCGATGCTGACAGGAGACCATAAATTGACAGCCAACCACATCGGCAAGCAGGTCGGCATCGATCGCATCTTTGCCGAAGTTCTGCCAGGAGACAAAGCCGACCAAGTCAAAAAATTACAAGCCGAAGGTCACCGAGTAGCCATGGTCGGTGACGGTGTCAACGACGCCCCGGCTTTGGCCACCGCCGATGTGGGCATTGCCATGGGTACCGGCACTGATGTCGCGATCGAAAGCGCCGGCCTTACCCTTTTGGGTGGCAATCTCGCGCGCTTACCCAAGGCCATCCGTCTCTCCCGCGCTACTTTCCGCGTCATCAAACAGAACTTGTTTTGGGCTTTCTTTTACAACATTGTCGGCATCCCGATCGCGGCCGGAATCCTCTATCCGTTATACGGACTCATGCTCAATCCCGGTATCGCCGGCGCCGCCATGGCCTTCTCTTCCGTCTCCGTTGTTACCAATTCCTTGCGTTTAAAAGCCGCTCGTATATGATGGAGGGATTATGAAGCTTGTATTTTTGACTGGTTTGACTAGCGGCGGCGTCACTTGTGCCGCCATGCAAGGCGGACTTTTAGCTAGCACTATCGTCAATCAAAAGCGCACTGAAGGGAGAAGCATCCCCACTGATGCAGCGCCCGGCAGTTTTGACCTAGGCGATTGGGGACCGGTTGCTACTTTTTTGGGGACCAAATGGATCGCCCATCTGATTCTGGGCGCGCTCCTCGGTGCCTTGGGCTCGGTCATGACCCTCTCGCTCAATATTCAGCTTTTTTTCCAAGGTGTTGCCGCCATCTTTATGCTTGCCTCAGCCATGAATCTGCTAGAAGTACATCCTATTTTCCGCTATCTCGCCTTTACCCCCCCTCGCTTTGTGCGCAAGTTAATCAAAAATTCGACGGTAGCTAATCGACTCTTTGCTCCCGGCATACTGGGAGTATTGACAGTGCTTATCCCCTGCGGCGTCACCCAGGCGATGGAAGTAGTCGCCATCAGCTCCGGCTCGCCCCTCCAAGGCGCGCTGATTATGGGTAGCTTTGTCGCGGGGACTGTTCCGGCTTTTACCATAATCGGGCTGGCAACCGCCAAGTTGACCGAAGTGTGGCGCACCTATTTCCTGCGTTCCGCCGCCGCCTTATTGATCGGTATGGCTCTCTACTCCGTTAACGGTATTTTGCAGGTCAGCAACTCTCCTTATTCTTTCCAGCGTATCTGGGCTGTCATGAGTACTCCTGTCGGTGCCGCACCGACTCCGACTCTGGTAGACGGCGTCCAGCCGGTTACGATCAATATCGAAAGTAGCGGCTACACCCCACGCCGCTTCTCCGTCAAACAAGGTGTTCCCGTCCGGCTCACGGTCGATGCTGGAGAGGTCTATACCTGTGCCTCCTCTTTTACCTTCCGGGCGTTCGGGATCAATGCTTTTGTCAAACCCAACACTTCGCAGGTATTTGACTTTACCCCCACCCAAAAGGGTAGCTATACCTTTAGCTGCAGTATGGGTATGTACTCTGGGGTAATGGAGGTTATTTAACATGTTTAAACTCTTTGGTAAAAAAGCCGCAATCGGCACTACCATCACACTCAAATTGTCCGGTCTGCACTGCGCTAGTTGCAGTCTCAATATCGACGACGAGCTAGAAAGTACTCCTGGCGTCATCTCCTCCAACACCAGCTACGCCAAACAAACCAGTGTCGTTACCTACGATCCCACGATCACCAATCCATCTGCTCTCCGCTCCTTAATCGAAAAACTTGGGTACAAAGTTCTTTAATCAAACTGCTATAATTCCTGCATGGACTGGGATAAATTACCCGACGAAAATAGTTATCGCTTTGTTGCTGTTCTCAATAAAAAAATTGAGACAGGAAAATTGATGAATGCGCTCGGTCATATGACCGCTGGATTGGCTGGCAAAGTGGGGCAGGGGCAAGATATGTGTTTCCTTGATTACCTTGATCAAAATAGCGGAGTTCATCCAGGTATTTCTCATTTTCCTTTTATTGTTCTCTCTGCCGACAACAGCAACAAAATCCGCACAGTCAGAAACGAAGCGAGAGCAAGACAAATTCCCTTCACTGACTTTACTAGTACTATGACACTTGGTACTTCACAACAGCAGGTAGAAGCCACATCGGCTACTCAAGAAATAGATCTCGAATATTATGGCATCGCCATGTTTGGTGAAACCAAAGTGATACGAGAATTTACTAGCAAGTTTTCTCTGTATCGATGATTCGAATCATAGAAGCAAAATAAAAAAGGATTTAACTATGCAAACAACCCTATCCATGGCCATATCAATCAACGGTTACATTACAGGACAAAGTGACGACACCGATTGGGTCAAGGACACAGAAGCACTGTACAAAATTATTGCTGATCACGACGCTTGTATCATGGGTAGTAGAACTTATGTCGAAGCAAAAAAATTTGACGCTTTCCCATACAAAGGAGCACTCAATATTGTCTTGACTCATGACCGTAAACTAATTGAGCAAACTACGGCGGATGTTATTTTCACCGCTTCAAGTATGGGACAGATTATTACAGAGCTTGAAGATCGTGGACTTTCTAAACTTATTGTAATTGGTGGCGGTAACATCAACTCGCAGTTTTTGACTGGAGGTTTGATTGACGAGATCATTCTCGACATTCATCCAATTATCATCGATAAAGGTATAAAACTGTTTGAAAACGACTTCCCTAGAGTAGATCTCGAATTAGTGGATTCCAGAGCTCTTCCAAATGGTCTTGTTCAAAATCACTATAAGGTTATCAAGTAACAATGAAGCTTTTTCTAGCGAGCCTCGGGGCCACCACCTTAGACCTGATAAATCCACTTCTAACCAAACCAACCAAGAATACGCGTATTGCCTACATCCCAACTGCCGCCGATACCTACCCCGGCGCATCTTGGGTCAAATCTGATCAAGAGAAAATGTCCCAAATGGGTTTCCTTTACGAAGTTTATGACATCAAAAATAAAGATAGCACCTCCCTCCGCCAAGATCTTGTTCAATATGATGGCATATATGTGACTGGAGGAAATACCTTTTACCTCCTCGATCACATTCAACGATCTGGCTTTGATATAGTGATCAAAGAGTTAATCAACCAAGGTACCATTTATATAGGCGGCAGTGCCGGCTCTTGCATCATGTGCCCCACAATCGAACACGTCCAAATCCTAGATCACCCTGAGGAAGTGCCAGAACTCACCGACTACACAGCACTTGGACTCGGCTCAGAGCTCATTATTCCTCACGCCGGTAGGGACAAATACTCCGCCCGCCACGCCAAACTCAAAAAGCAATATGGAGATCGTCTCTTGTTCCTCCGCGACGACCAAGCGTTGATAGTCGACGGAGACCAACGCGAGATTCAGTCACTACTATAATTCGAATCATAGTAGTGAAATGTTCAATCTATGGCTACCAAAAAAACAGTTAATAACACAAGTTCTAAGCAAAATCCAGTCGGGCAATTTATGGTGGCAGTTGGCGCAATTATAGTAAACAGTGAAGGAAAAATTCTCCTGATCAAAAGAAGCGATGACCTTGATTGGCAGCCAGGAGAGTGGGAAATCATGTATGGACGCCTCGCCCAGCATGAGGATGCTCAACTTGGGCTTGTTAGAGAAGCTAGCGAAGAGCTTGGGATAAAAGTACAAGCATCTCGTCCCCTCACGTGCTGGCATATATACCGCGGTCAAGAGCGGATCACTCAGAATGAATTAATCGGAATTACTTTTTTGGCATATACCGTGCAAGCCAAAGTTACTCTGTCAGACGAACATCAAGAATATCGCTGGGTAACACCGGTAGAAGCGTTGGAACTGGTCAAAATAGAGGGCATCAAGCGAGATATTAATGCCTGTATGAAAGAAATTGGCAATTTTCCAAATATCAAATTAGGAAAATATCGCCACTACAAAGGTAAATACTATCAAGTTATCGGAATTGGCAAACACAGCGAAACTCTCGAAGATTATGTATATTACAAATGTCTACACGAAAACAATACCAGTCCTACATGGGTTCGCCCTCTAAAAATGTTCCAAGAAAAGGTCAAATTACCCAATGGGAGTTTAGTCTCCAGATTTGAATATGTTGACGACAAAACTTAGCTATACTTAAAACATGAAACTTCACTTTCCCTGGAGCAAACCCAAAGATAACTATCTAATCCTCGCCGAAAGCATCGTTATCGCGCAAAGCGCAGGTGTGATAGGCTCTTTCTTCACCATCTCGGCCATCCCCACTTGGTATGCCGCGCTCACCAAGCCGGTTTTCTCTCCACCCAACTGGGTTTTTGGACCCGTTTGGACCATTCTTTACACCCTGATGGGCATATCTGCTTACTTAGTTTGGCGCAAACATCAATTCGGCAAGAAGTCCATGGGTTTCTGGCATGTATACGCCGCTCAACTAGTTCTCAATGCATTCTGGTCAATCATCTTTTTTGGCCTTCATTCCCCCGGCTTGGCTTTTTTCGAAATTCTGGCTTTGTGGTATTTTATCGCCCGTTGTATCCAAGAAGGTCACAAACTCTCATCCTGGTCGGCTTGCTTGTTCTACCCCTATATCTTGTGGGTCAGCTTTGCCGCTCTTCTCAACCTGGCCATTTTTCTGCTAAACTGAGGCATGGTTATCTGGCAAATCGTTGCCCTGATTTTGCTTTGTTTTGCGCTAATTTTTGCGACTGGTTTGATTGTCCGCTCGCTCAAATCTTTTGCCCGTGCCAGTCATTTGGGGGCGTATAGTATTACCGCTTTTCTCCTCGCCATCTCTACTTCGCTCCCTGAACTCGTGGTAAGCGTAGTAGCCGCCCTCGAAAATAATACGAGCCTAGTTTTGGGCAATATCATCGGCAGTAACATCGCCGACCTCAGCCTCGTGATCGGGGGAGCCGCCTTGGTTGGGGGATCGCTAAAAATCGGAGGCAATATTCTCAGTCGCGATATTTACTTAACAGGCGCGGCCGGATTACTTCCTATTTTCTTGATCGCAGATGGCGTTCTTTCCGCCCCCGATGGGATCGTGCTCTTAGTTGTTTACCTGATTATGACTCTCACTTTCCTGGGGTCTCACCATCGCACGTTGGCTTCACATGCGCTCTCGACCTCTCCCATCAAAAGATTGCTATCCTCGGTCACCGGGAAAAATGGTCATCACACTCTAGCCAAATTGGTGGCCGGTATTGGCATCCTACTCCTTTCTTCTCACTTAATTGTCCAACTCTCCTCTGCCATGGCCGCCAGTACCAATCTCTCCCCCCTTTTTATCGGTCTTTTTTTGGTGGCCGTCGGGACCTCTTTGCCCGAACTGGCTTTTGAGATTAGGGCAGTCAAAAGCGGCCATGTCATGATGGCCATGGGGGACCTTTTGGGTTCGGTAGTGGCCAACTCTACCCTTATCCTGGGGATAGCCTCCCTGATCCGGCCACTCACCTTGACCCACCGGGGACTTTTGCCCTACGGTACGGCAATCGGCGTCTTTACCGTCATCTATCTTGTTTTCGTTTTCTTTGTCCGCACGAAAAAAAGGCTCGAATGGTGGGAAGGATTGATTCTTCTCTGTGCGTACCTTCTCTTTGTCTTTGTGGAATATGCTAGTAGATCATTTGTCCCAACCCCCTGATTATTCACTCCCGCACAGCTCGCTTTTTGCTTCCACTTCTTGGATGTGTTCAATCGGCACTTTTTGCGTCGTATCTACTCCGCTGCCGTCTCCCACAACCCAAATCATGGTGGTATACGCTTTGATTGGTGTGGTCAAAATATCCTTGTTCTCCACTCCCTCAATATAGCCAGTCACTGGTTTATCATTTGGTAACTCAATCCCCGCATTTTGGAGTAGGTCTCCCCACTTTGCTCCCTCCCGATGTATATGTACCACGTCTCCCACTCCGTCGTGCAAATGAGCTAGTTCGATTTGCTCCTCGGCCGCAGATTTTCGTTTTGTGTGTTCACTACAGGCCGTAAAGTTCATGTAACGCAGGTCGGAGTAATCCTGTAGTTGCCCGTCGATATATATCCGGAAACCGGCATGGTAATGGACTCCAGACGGCTCGGGTGGGCGGTATCGCCAGTTGATCACTATTGCCCCAATCAACAAAAGACCAGCTACCAGCAACTTGCCCGACAATTTCATACCAATATTGTACAAGATTTATGCTGTAGAATAGACACATTCTATGCCAACCGAACTACTCTCTGTTATTCTAGCCACCGCGATTATTAGCTCGGGTTCATTTGTCGGGGTCGCTACCATCGCCCTTAACCAACAATTCCTTAGCAAAATTTTACTCTCACTTGTGTCTCTTTCGGCCGGGACCATGCTGGCTGCCGCCTTCCTCCATTTGCTCCCGGAGTCGGTCGCTGCACTAGGAGAGACTTTGCCATTCCAACTTACCTTGGGTTCTTTCATCGTCTTTTTTGCCCTCGAACGTTTTCTTCATTGGCGGCACTGTCACGACAAAGCCCACTTGACCGAGCATACCGTCGGCACCATGAACCTAATTGGCGATGCCATCCACAACTTCCTCGACGGAGTTTTGATCGCTGCCTCATTCGCTACCGGAGCCGGTCTAGGGGTAATTGCCACACTGGCCATCGCCCTGCACGAAATCCCCCAGGAAATTGGTGACTTTGGCGTACTCTTGCGTTCC
>CAZBFT010000029.1:0-9307 GCA_964491465.1 uncultured Pseudomonadales bacterium | reverse complement strand
GGGTAATATCCAAGTCGTCATGGATTACATACAAATCTGGATACTTTACTTTGTAAAAGCGGCAAATCGCACTTACCGCCTTTCCGCTATCATTCATAAATGTTTGTGGTTTTACCAAAATATATTCGCTTTCTTGGATAATTTCCGCATTAAATTTTTTGTTAATCTTAAAGCTTGGCTCATCGCTTTCGACTTGAACCTTTAACCTTTTACCCAGTTCCTCTACCACGCGAAACCCGACATTGTGCCGGTTACGCCTATATTTCTCACCTGGATTACCCAAGCCTACGATTAGCTTCATAGAGGTCATTGTAATTCTCCAATCACAAATTCTCAAATTCTCCAATTATTGCGAGTTTTTCACTTTCTTAACTATTGTACTGATAATAGCAATTATTTAATTAAGTTCATTTCTCAACACATCATTCTGAAAATCTGTAATTTCGGCTAAAATTCTCAACCAATATAATGATTCTTTTGCTTCTTTCTTCGCGATTGAAAATCTGTGAATAAATTCAGCCTTAGATTCTGATCCGTCGGCTTCCTGAGAGTTAGCTCCAATCGATGTAACTGACCTAATTAGTTGCTTTGCTACAACACTTATTTCTAGAGTTCTAGGCAGTTTTCTAACGTACTCAAGTACTTGAATTATCAGTTGATAAATTCTGTCATAAATATCTCTTTGCTTGTCAGTCATAGTTAGCACTCTAATTGGTGTACATTGGAGAATTTATGATTTGTGCACATTAAATTATGTCCTCCACCTTCCCCACCGGTATACACCCATCCCTCATCAGCTCTACACTCCCCTCATACGTCGGGTCATTTATCGGTCCCGGCACAACATACACATCCTTCCCCGCATCGGCCGCAAACTTGACTGTGATTTTCGTCCCACTACTCTTGGGAGACTCGGTCACCAATACACATTTCGATATCCCGACCACGATCCTATTCCTCACCGCCAAATTCTGTTTAGTTAGTCCCACTCCGTTTGTGTGTTCGCTGATCACCAGCCCCCCATGCTCAATTATTATTCTCCTCAAGCCCGCATGTTCCGGTGGGTAAGTCTTATCCAGTCCGTGCGCCAACACCGCGATCGTTTTCCCGCCGTTGGCGATACATGTTTCATGCGCCACCCTATCCACTCCCCGGGCCAGCCCCGACACGATCGTCCACCCTTCTTTTACCAAGTCATTTGTGAACTTTACCGTTACCTCCCGCCCATACTCGCTCATCCGCCTAGTTCCCACGACCGCAATATTTTTCCCATTTAACAATCCAATATCCCCCTCGTAATAAAGCCTTTCCGGCGGCCACCCAATCTGCCTCAATTCCTCCGGATACCGCGGATCTACTTTCTCGATCATTTGGTACATAGTTATATAATACGATAACACCCTCCACTATGCGTCTGCATTACAGTGGAGGGTGTTCTTTTCCCCGGGGTTACCTACCCGAGCGGGGATAATTCTACTTGGTTTTCCATTTCTCAGGTTTTGCAGGCACCTTACCCTGTTCAGTCACTATCGCTGCTTTTCTATTTTTTTCTTCGTTCTTCTTCGAGTCATATTTAGTCTTCTGCACCTCATGTTTCTTTGCAGTGGGCATTACACCTTCCAATATTCCGTACATCGTCAAGCTCTCTGCCCGCTCGAACGTCATGGGCTCAACCCCTCGTTCTTCCGCCGAGACGGCAACCGCTTCTAATTCGCATATTGCTATCATTTTGCTCACCTCCTTCTTCGTCCGCCGTAGTTTTAACGGATGCGGATCTCCGCTTCAATTTCACACTTGACCCGCCTACGCTTTTGGCTTCGGCGGGCAAAGAAAAACCCGCCTCTGTGTGCGGGTTTGTGTTGTTTGCTTTTAATTAAGCTTTACTTACACCAAACCCGCCTGCCCCCAAAAAAGGAGGTGGTTAACGGTAATGGTATAAATACGAGCTTGCAACATAACCGTATCATTTTCACTTATGTCATATCTTGAGTCAATAGATCAAAATATATCAATTTTCTCTCGTCCCCAGCCAATCCACTAGTTCGATCAGTATCTTGTTCCCCATCGCCAACTCTTTACCCCTCTCCATATGTTCCGCAATCGCAGCCTCCGTCTTCTTCCTCCCGTACATGGTCGCAAATGAATGCTTGCCCTCCCGCTCGTCGTGCCCCACCGGTTTCCCTGTCTTTTCCGGGTCCCCATACATGCCCAGCCAATCGTCCCGCAGCTGGAATACCCACCCTAGTTCCATCCCATACTCCTGCAGATTCTTGATCAAATCCGGTTTCGCCCCTCCCAAAGTGGCGCCCAATTCTAGCGGCAGAATACAGCTATACTCCCCACTTTTTAATTTGAGAATTTGTAAGATTGTCTCCTCGTCGGCGATAGCCAACCCATCCAGAGTCTGGCCGTACCCTACCCGCGTCATATACTTGCCCCACACGCCCAGTGCCGCCGCCACCCGATGGGCAGACAACTTGAGTCCAGCCAAAATCTCCGCCGTCCAACCAAAAGTGTAATCTCCCGCCAACATCGCCACAAAGTTGCCGGTGTGCGGATCGGGGTAGCGTGTATGAATAGTTTGCACGCCCCTTCTGGTCTCATCCCGGTCCATCCAATCATCTTGAATCAGTAACCCTAGGTGGAATATCTCCATTGCCGCCGCTGCCTTGACCACCGAAGCCGTGTGCGAAGGCGGTCCGCCCGCGATCTGATACCCCAAAATCGTCAACATCGCCCTCAGCCGCTTCCCACCTACACTCAACTCTTTCATCGCCGTGACCACCGGCACCAAATGTGAAGATATTCTCTTTACATCTTCCAATCTTGTGGATATTTCAGTTTCAATTTGTGCATCGACTTGATCTTTATACTGGCCCAAGTAATCAAATAACACCCGTTGCGACATAAAACCATTTTACATTAAACCAAAAGTCTACCCTCTTTTAGCACTATCTTGTCATCAATCGTCAGCACGCTCCCCGCTGAACGCATATCCTTGACCAAATCCCAATGGATCGCACTTTCATTCTCCCCACCACCTTTTTTGTCTTTGTATGCCATTCCCAGTGCCATGTGCACCGTCCCCCCAATTTTTTCATCAAACAAAGTATTGAGCATCCCGCGGGTGATATTAAAGTTGGCGCCGATCGCAAACTCGCCGAGATACCTAGCGCCTGCATCAGTGCCCAACATTTTCTGTAGCATTTCGTCTCCTCGCTCAGCTCTAGCTTTTATCACTTTACCTTTTTCAAACTCCAGGTGAATTCCACTCACTTCGTGTCCATAAGCCAAAGAAGGAAGCTCAAAATACACTTCCCCCTCCACTCCGTCTGTCACAGGAGCCAGGAAACACTCCCCGTCCGGGATATTGCACTCGCCAAAGCATGGCTCGGACAATCTCCCCTGGATATTTACGTGTAAATCCGTCATCTTACCCCGTACGTGGATTTGACTACCCTTATTCATCACCGCTTCCAATCGTTTCAGTTCTTTGGCCATTTTTTGGTAATCCACCAAGCATGCATCGTAGTAAAACTCAGTCAGCCAGTCCAGGCTCACGCCGGCCTCTTGTGCCATCGCGGCCGTCGGATACCATGTCAGTACCCACCTGCCTTTGGCGACCATCCCATCCCGGTAAAACTGCATAGCCTGTGCCCGCTTGGTCAGTTTGGCTGGTTCAATTTGGGCGAGCTCACGCAAGTTGTCGTCCGCCACAATCCGTACCATCGCGTCTGCCCAATCCAGTTTAGACTGCAGAATTTCCCTCGGCACATATCCGAGTTGCCAATCGTTGGCCGCTTGGTAAAAACAGTACTCCACGCCGCTAGGGCTTACCTCAAGCATTGGATATGCGCCTAGCTTGAGTGTTTCGCTCAGCACCGCTTTCCCCAGCGGCATCGCCAAATCAGACACACTTATCAAAACCTTTTCTTTGGGCTTAATTTTGAGCGAATGCGATAACATCACTTTCGCCAACTGCGTATCTTTAGTATCTACCAACATTGGCTGAGTATATCACGCGTGGGTGGCCAGGAGCGCAAGCAAACTTGCCACCAATTTCAATTGAGTCTCGGGTTCATTCAAAGTTCCGATATTCCATTCTTGTCCAGCCATGATCTCTGTCATGCCCAAACCTATCGCACAAAGCAGTGCCAACTCTATTCCCATAACCAACCTATCCACCTTGGTTAACTTATCCCGCGACTGCCGTCGTCTCTCTAGTAGATCCACACCCCAAGCGTATGCTCACCCAATAGGCTTCTCAACACTCATTAACTAGCACAATTACTTGCGAGTCAAAGTCAGTAGCACTGCATCACTTTCGTTCAGCGTAATCTCTCGCCTGATCCGTCCATCCACTGCCGTCGCTTCGGTATTGAGCGTCCGCCCCGACAAATACTGCTCGCTCACTGCGTATACCCCATCCAGTAGCCCAATTATATTCACCGGGAAAACCTCATCGTGTTTGCCTGCCGGATCGTAATTGACGGCTAGCACCCTCACGGTTCCATTCGCATCTAGTGCTGACAAAGCCGTAACGTAGGTACCATTCCCGATCAAAGCCAGCCTTTCTCCGCTTAATTTAGTCAACATCTCCCATGCCTGGAAACGCGGTTTTCTGGCCACTGGTCCAAACTTGGGATTAGTTACCATCCCCCATCCTCCGTGAAACTGCCCTTTATCTGCCGGCGCACCATCCATCACCTCAAAAGCCAGGGCAAGGTCAATACCCGTGTCCACTAAAGCATTGTTCACAGCCAAAAAGTGCGCCCCTGCCCACCTGCCGTCATAGGCGCTGCTCCGCTCCGGGTTGACTCCCCACTCGCTGATATATAAATTTTGACTCCGACTGATCCTCGTTTCCATCATCGTCTTGGCCGCCGTCGCATCTTGTACAAAATCTTCGACATTCGCACTGTAGCGATGCCAGGAGAAAAAGTCGATCCGGACGTTCTCGTCTAGTTTGTCATAAAAACCAGTCACCCACGCCGGGTAAAATCCGGTAGTCGCCGGACCACCGATCTTAAATGGCTTGACTCCTTTCACTCCACTGGCCGCACTGGCTGCCGTGGAATACAAAGTCACGTAGTTTTTGCTTCCTCCCATTTTCCACCCACCAAAAAGATCTGGCTCATTCCACACTTCATATATCACGTTGTTCAGCCCACCCCGGTAATCCCGGCTATAGTGCCCGACAGTGGCTGCCGCCACTTGCCCCCACTCCCCCCAATTATTAGGAAAGTCCAAAATGTCGCCCCTGCTGATCGCGCTCGGCATATACGAAAGTGAAAAGTACGGCGTCGCCCCTGCACTCAAAATATCTCCCACCATCGCATCCAACTTGCCCCAGTTGTAAACAAGCCTGCCGTCTACCCGGCTCACCACATCATATCCATCATAGATATGGTCAATCCGCACGTATTTTACTCCTACGTTTCTCATCAAATTTGACACAGACGACATCCGGAAATCTTGACCTGCGGTTTTTTCAAAACCTTGGGCCACCCCATCCCACGTCCGCTTTAGTGCGCCCTGCGGCTGGCTGGCGTCCACCACAATCGAGGCTGTTTCGTAGCTCGCCCCCGTCAAAATCTTCCAGGCCCTTTGCGCCAACGGTACGGTCAAAGGCAAAGTCACCAGCAACAATGTAATCAGCGTCAGGCTCTTCCAATTCTTGTGCCAATATCTACTCATACACCAACTATTACAGATAAATCGACAGAGCGCAACTATCCGATAAATCTGACTTTCTGACATCCCGGATCTCCGAGTTTTCCCAAAGGGTTGACTATTTTGGTAGAAGATGTTATGCTATAGGCCATGAAACAATTTACTCTTGGTCTTTTGACCATCGTAGTTCTCGTATTAGTCGGTTACGCCGGTTTCCGCGGCGCCTCTTCCCTCATGTCCCGCCTTTTCCCGCCCAGTTCTCCTACCCCCACTCCTGCCGGGTTTTTGACCAGTGACAACACTCCCTCTCCCACTCCCGTAACTTCCGGTAAACCCAACGCTACTCCCATTGCCTCTGTCAAACCCACCACCAAAGGCGGCGAGCCTGTAGCTACTCCCAGAAGCGGCTCAGTCCAGGGAGCTAGCACTTCCACTACTTCCGTGACCACTACCCACACCATTTCTCATGTCAACTTGACCTTGGTCAAATCCAGTTCTTGCCCAGCCAGCTTTATTTCCGAAATCAAAGATGTCCAAGGTGCCCTCACCCTCAAGCGTAGTTTGCACGACGGCGGTAGCATCGGCGTCACAGTCTGGAACAAAAAAGGCGAAGAAGTTTTGCAAAATACTGCCTATAGCGGCAGCGGCGACATCAAACGTTTCGAAGGCTTGGATTATCTCAAAGTCCGCGTCGAAACCAAAGATTGTCCTAGCGATCGCTCCGACTGGTTGGTAGTTACCGCCGAAAGATAATTCGCGAGCGGCTAGGTGCAGGCGTATATTCTTTTTGCGCAGTGTAGCCAGAGCGATTAGCGAGTTCTCGCAAGCAAAAAGAGTTACGCCGAACCAAAGCGAGCGACCATTTATCCGCGCGACACGTACTCCCCACTCTCAGTATCAACAATGATGCTTTCCCCTTGTTTCACAAACAGTGGCACAAACACCTCTACTCCAGACTCCGTCATCACCGGCTTTTTGGCCGCATTCACCGTATTCCCCGCTACTGCCTCGTGCGCCTCCACTACTTTGAGCGTCACTTTGGGCGGGAACCTGACCCCGATCACTTCCCCTTCGTAATAGTGGAAAAACATCTTGGCTTCGGGTAAAAGATACTTTTCCTTGCCTTCAAATACCCACTGCTTGACCTCGTATTGGTCAAAGGTCCGCGGATTCATGAAATAGAAAGTGTCGCCATCAACATATAGGTACTGCAGTTCTATCGTCTCCACATCCACCGTTTCCACCATGTCGTTACTCTTAAATGTGTACTCGTACACATTCCCAGTCTTCACGTTTTTTAGCCTGGTCCTGGCAAACGCACTTCCCTTGCCGGGGAAGTAAAATTCGCATTTGACAACCGCGTGCGGCGCATCTTTATACAGCACAAACATGTCACGCTTCAGTTGGTTGGCTTTGATCGATGTCATAGCCACGTATTTTACGCCCAGAGTATTATAGTAAGCAAGTTCTGCGAGCGTACGGGTGCAGGAGTATTTTGCAGCCAAAAAAATTTACGCAGGCGGGTAGCCGAGTTCATAGGCCAAAATTGCACCAGCAATTTATGGCCGGTTTTTTGCGCAAGGTACTCCGAACCCAGTGAGCGAGCTAGTTACTTTACCCAAACATCTCTTCCACTGGAAAAAACAGCGTGTCGGCAATACTAGGAGTATCTGCAAAGAGTGCAACCAACCTGTCCACCCCCACCGCGATTCCCCCCGTGGGTGGCATCCCAAGTTTTAGTGCCTCGATAAAAGCCGTATCCATGGGGTACTCGGTTTTCCCCAGCCTTTTCCGTTCGGCCAAGTCGGCTTTGCATCTCGCCTCCTGTTCCCGCCAGTCGGTCAATTCCGAAAAGCAGTTCCCCAGCTCCATGCCGGCGAGAAACACTTCCCACCGCTCGGCGAAGCGTGGGTCTCGCGCCTTCCGGGCCAGCGCCGCTTGCGCGACGGGATAGTCATAAAGGATGGTTGGCCCGTTTTTCCCCAGTTGCGGCTCCACTTCGTTCGCGATGATTTGGTTCCAAATTTCCTCCCAGGTAGTTTGCTCCGTCACCTGATAGCCCTTTTTCTTCCCTACCGCCTTTAACTTTGCTTCGTCCAACATGATCTCCGTATCAATCCCCGCGTATTTTTGAAACGCCTCCGCGACCGATATCCTCTCCCACGGCGCTTTGAGGCTATATTCTTTGCCCTGATATGTGATTGCCGACTTGCTGACTCGCTGACCATCTGAGCTACCCACCATATTAAGAATATGGATCATGAGATCTTGGAATTGTTCCGCGACAGTCCAGTAATCGCCACTTGCGTGGTACCATTCGAGAATCGTAAACTCTGGGTTGTGCCGGCTACTCCGCCCCTCCCCATTGCGGAAACTTTTGGTGATGGTAAATACACTCCCACTCCCAGCCGACAATAACTTTTTTAGCGCAAATTCTGGACTGCTAGGCAGAAATCCATCCCACCGATTCCCTTGGTCATCCTTCAATTCTGTTTTGAATACCTCTAAGAACGGCTCGGTACTCGGGGTAGGTAGTAACAGCGGCACCTCTGCCTCGTGGAAACCCTCGCCCTTAAAATATGCCCTGATCGCGTCAATCACCCGCTCCCGCACCCAATACCGCCCCCATAACTTAGGATCCTGTTTTAATTTCTGAAAAGTTTTCACTTGGATATTTTACCTCACTTTCCTGATATTTTTGACAATACCTTTATAATATAGGTCTATGAAAACTACCTGGGACTGGTCACTCGAGAGCGAAGCCAACCGGATCATGCACGAGGCTCACCAGGTACAATCAGGCTTTTTCCGTTTACACCATTTTTATCCCCTGCCCCTCTCCCCCGAGTCACGATATATCCCGCAAGGTGTCTACTTCCCACGCATCAACTACAGCCAGATCCCCCACTTCTGGGAGCGCATTCGCGGCTTCAACACTCAATCTCTTATTACCGACCCCAAACTCAAAGATTTACAACTCCAAATCATCCAACAATTAGAACCGCTGCAACTCAAACCTCCAGATCATTCGAAAGTACAGCAAGCTTGGGAAAAAGTCGCTCCCCGTTTTTTCCGTTTGCTATCTACCTTTGTTCCCTTTGCGCCTCAAATAAACCAGCTCCAAATCCACCTCTCCTACTTTGGCACATTCGGGTCATTTAGCCTTGCACAGGGCGATCCCACTGATCTCACCGTCCAGCTCCGGTTAGATAAAGACGTCGACTTGCTTGCCGAGTGCATTCTAACTGGCCTCACCAGACCATATCTTTATACCAAACGCAAGGCCAGTTGGGAACAATCGGAGTTCCTGGTCGACTACCTGCTGCAGCACTCGCAGATGGCGCATCTATTCCCTAGTCCACACGTAGGGACAACCGAAGCCTTAAATGCAGGCGTATCCAGCCAAGTTATTTCTGCCACAGAACAATTCTTGGCAGATATTGGCGCCCCAGGTTTTGGCAATCAATCATTCACTGAAAAGAACGGGAAAATTGTTTTTGACGCAAGTCCGCTCACCAATTTGACGAGCCGCGAAGAAATGGCTCTCGCTGCCCTGATCAAATGTTCTCCCTACCCCCTCACTACCGACCAGCTCGCGGATCTATTATTCCCCAATCCTGAGAAATTTAGCCTC
>CAZBFT010000028.1:3482-9593 GCA_964491465.1 uncultured Pseudomonadales bacterium | reverse complement strand
GGGTGATGGTACTGGCCAAATCTCCAGAAGCATTTGTTGAGCTACTCCGGCAATTTAAGGAGAGGGAAGTGCAAAAAACGTATTTGGCGCTGACACACGGGATTTGGAGTAGCAAAGAGGGGGAAATTAGCTTGCCGATAGGGCGGAGGCGAGATAATCGGCAGCGGATGGGTGTGCGGGAGGATGGACGGGAGAGCGTGACTGAGTATAGGGTGCTTGGCGAGTACCGCCAGGGGGAATTCCCAAATGAGTTGCGAGTGGACGATAGGGGATATTGCGGTTTTAGCCTGGTACAATTCTCGCCCAAGACTGGGCGGACCCACCAGATCCGCGTCCACGCGCGGCATGTGGGGCACCCACTCGTCGGAGACGAACAGTATGCTGGTCGCAAACGCAGCCGGGAAGACCGCAAGTGGGCAGGGCATGTCATGCTGCAGGCACAAATCTTGGAATTGACCCATCCGATGACAAAAGAGCGTATGAAATTTGAGTCGAAAGGTCAGGAGGTGGAGATGGTGCTGGAATTTTTGCAGTGACAAAGTATCTCAGTGTTGCGACACAAATTTGACAGGATATGGGATAATCGATTTATGCCAACATATTTTATAGATGGTGAACCTGAAACGCGATGTCAATCCATGAAAGTTTTGCCTAGAGGTAATTGGGTTGCCATTATTGGAGTACCTCCTGGCACCTACAGATATGTTGATGGTTATGGCATGAGTGAGAGTGGAGTTTTTGATACCGAAGAAGAATTGTTGGCGTATGCTAGACCTATCTATCAAATCGGGGCCATGATATCTCCAAACCCAGAATCAATTGGGAGTAGAGAGCCTATTGTTTGGCAGGAATCTGATTAAAGTTCTTGGTGCTAGATTTTCGTGGTAGCATGGAGAGATGAGAAAGGAACGCAAAACTCAGATCTTAAAGTTTAGAAGTAATAGTGGATATGGGTGGGGGAAGTGGGCGGTAGGGTTGGTGATCGGATTGGTCATAGTGGGGCTGGGGATACAAGATTATCGGCAGAGCATGGTAGTTGGTAGTAAGAGCAGGTTTTCGTTGGTTGTAACGGGAGAGAGCGGGCAAGTAACATTTTTGTCATACGACCCCACTGAGCGGCGGGTTTTCCAGCTGACTTTCCCGGATGGATTGTCGATAAGATCTAGGAGTGTGGGGGAGTATGAGCTAAGCAGTCTATACAAGCTGGGGAGTTATAGCGGGAGTGGGGGTGAGTTTGTGAGGCGTAAAGTGCAAGGATTTATGCGGATTCCTGTCATGGGCTATGTGGTAGTGAAAGGGAAAAACTCTGGAATATTCGGCGGAGTTTTGCTGGGTAATAACGCCAGTAACTTGAGTAAATTGGATGCACTTACCTTGCTTTATCGGGGTGCAAGCTACACTTGGAAGACGGCGACGGAGGACGAGCTGACGAGAGCCGGAGTGATCTCGGAAGCGGACGGGGCGTTGGTCTACCATCCGGATCGGTTACAGCAGTATGTGGGGGATAGATTGTTTGATTGGGGGGTGGGAGTAACCAATGTGACGATTGCGGTCGTAAACAACTCGGGTATCGACGGGATGGGGAGCGATGTGGCAGATTTCTTGAGTAATGTCGGGTTTGATGTGGTGGCGGTAAGGAGCGGAAGTGTGGAGCAGGAACAGAGCCAGTTAGTGAGGGTGAGTGGGGATAAGTTGGACCCCATCGTCAACCTGTTGACCGAGCTGATGGGCAATACCCTGGTTACGGAAGGTGAGACGGAGAGTTATCGAGCTGACCTGGTTCTATTGGTGGGCAAAGACGCCAAAGAGTTATTTTGATCTGGGTTTATGATTCTTAACGGGAATTCGGAGGGCGTGGGAAAAAGAGGGGAGGGCTGTATTTTTGGGGGGCCGCTTGGTTTCACGGATAAAGACGTGAACCGTGTTATCGGTAGCATTTTTGAGGCAGAGGGAAAAATGATAACCCGAGGTTTGGAGCGACTTGATCCGAAGAGACAGATCGTCAGGTAGACAACCAACGTAGGTGCCATGACCAGTAGTAACTGACATGAGGCGCGATTTGGGGACTAGTTGGAGTGTTTCTTTGCAGCAAAGTGAGAGGAGAATGTCGCGGCTGGCGACCTTGACCAGGGAAGTTGTTTTGGTCAGTCCCGCGATTTCGATAAAATCTTCTTTGGTGAGGGTGGGGATAAGGGAGGATACTTTTTGGTGGGGGAGCAGGCGGAGGTTGCGGGTAGCCACGCTGTTATATTTATCTAGTTCGAGAACTTTTTGGTAGACGGTTTTGGCAGCGTCTTTTTGGCCTAGTTCGGTATAGGCGCGTCCCAGGCGGTTAAGTGCGGCAATATTGTGGGGATCGGAGTCTAAAATCTCGAGATTGGCCTCGACGGCGAGTTCCCATTCACTACTAAGCGCATAAGCAACAGCAACTTGATGTAGGGTATTCATCGATTCGTCACATTATCAGGATTACCGGGGTAAATGTCAATGGGGGCGTGCTAAAATGGGTGTATGTCGGGACATAGCAAATGGGCAAATATTCACCGGAAGAAAGAGGCGAACGATAAGGTGAAGGGTAGTGTATTTACCAAAATGGCCAAGGCCATTACGATTGCGGTAAAAAAAGGCGGAGGAGTGGGGGATCCAGACATGAATTTTGCTCTCCGATTGGCGGTGGATAAGGCCCGAGGGGTCAATATGCCCAAAGAGAATATTGACCGGGCAATAGATAAAGGTACCGGCAAGGGCGAGTCGATCGAGCTTGCGGAACTGACTATCGAGGGGTTTGCCCCAGGTGGAGTTGCGGTGATGGTCGAGGCAGTGACGGATAACAGTAACCGGACAGTGGCGGAGCTGCGCAATTTGATGGAGAAACAGGGTGGGCGCATGGGAGAACCAGGAAGTGTGGCTTATTTGTTTGAGAAAGTGGGGATTGTGAACTACGCTGGGCAGATGAGCGACGAACTGGAGCTAGCCCTAATTGATCAAGGCATGGTTGATTGGGTACAGGAGCCAGAGTCGGGAGTGGTTTATACGGAGCCGGAAAAATTGCACTCCGTGGTAACGCTCCTGTTACCACAGCTGGCGCAAGTTACGGGGACTTTGGGTTACCGACCGCTCAGCACGGTGCCAGTAGAGGATGAAACAAAGGTACAGAACTTCCTGGAAATGGTGGCGGAACATGATGATGTACAGGAGGTTTATGCGAATTTTGCCTAGGAAAAAGCTTCTAACTAAGCGAAGGAGATTTGTCCTGGTGTCGGGACTACTGACATTGGGATTGTTTTTGACTCAATACCTGACTGTGGAGCAGAGGTACTGGGCGGTCGGGGGGATGGCTGTAGTGTCATACGGGCTGACTTATTGGGCCATGTTTAAAGAAATGAGGGGACCATTGGCTTTGGTGAATATGGTGCTGCCGGCAATGTACCCGACGGCGGTTGCACTGTTCTATTTTTTATTGCCCCAGGCTACGTTGACACATGCGGTAGTCTTGATAGTTTTTGCCGTCTCGATGTATGCATTGCTTTTGACGACCAATATTTATGCAGTGGCTTCGACCCGGACTATACAGCTGCTGCGGGCGGCCCGGGCGGTGGGATTTTTGCTCACAATTTTGACGTCGGCGCTGTTTACCCACGTCATTTTTTCGCTGCATGTGGCGGCATGGATTACGGTCGGGTTGGTGGCAGTCGTCGCGTACCCGCTACTGTTACACGGGGTTTGGTCTTATACCTTGGGTGATAGGGTAAAAGTTGAGGTCTGGTATGCCCTGAGTGGGATGATAATTATTGCCCAGCTATCCGGAGCGATGACATTTTGGCTCATTGACCCACCATTGGCCTCGATCCTGCTGGCGATGGGAATGTACGTGATACTGGGGATGTTTCAGCATGATGCGGAGGGAAGATTGTTTACCCGGACGATCCAAGAATATATTTGGTTTGCGGCGATTGTGTACGTAGTGGTGGCGGCGGCGGTAGTAGCGAGATGGATCAACTAGAGTGGGGGCAGGGGAGGAGAGTCTTAAAATTTTCTGAGTTATCCTATAATAATTATAGGTCTTTTCACGATATCCTATAATTATTTACACGAAAGTGGAAAAAAGTATCCGATCTTTGCACAAAGAATGTGAACAGCTTTGATATGGTTTGATTGCACTCATGGTGAGTGATTGCGACACGGTGAGAAGGTATACCGAAATCCAGATATCGGATCTGGTAGGGCATGGAGATACCAGGGGTGGTATCTGGGGCCCGCCTGCAACGCTGTAGCACTGCGGGCAGGTGGGGCGCAAAATCCAGATGTAACATCTGGGGTGAAGAAAACACAGGAAATGATTCCAAGTAAAGAGTAAATTTAAGAGCTAATCGCGGTAGAAGTGGTGGAGGGTGTGGTGGGCATGACGCAGCTAATATAATGATTAACCAAGTCCTTCCCCATTTGGAGGTATGTGCACCCGTGTCAGAGGGGATCAGTATAATGTCGCACAATATATCTTTTATGACATACTACCTGGATTCGGTAGGGGGAAGCGGAAAATGCAAAAATCATAACTTAAAAGTCAAAAATTACGTTTATTAAATTTTGTGTGGAATTCTAATGTTTATTGCTCCCCCATTCTCTCAGATGCCCCAAAATCGGCCTTTCCAAACATTACCCGTAGAAAATCGGCTTTTTGGGCTTTACAACCATTCGTGCGAGTCTAAAAACTTGCCGTACAATCGATCCTACGGCCTCTGTATCTGGTAGCAATGACCTATTCCAGGTTAAAAATCTATTGCAGCGGCTTTGAAAAGCTGCTTGTACGTTTTGTAGTAAGGTTCGAGTTCTTTTTTGACTATGGGTAAGGAAACTAAGTGCCATTTCTCTTCCAGCTTAAAATTAAGTTGTTTTAGGATTTCTAGAAAATTTTGAGTTCTTGTTCCGAGGACTGCATTCCACCAAGTGACGCCGGTCGGATGAATAAAGCGGTAACAGTCGGCGTTGGTCACAATTTCGGATTCGAGACTATTATGTTTGACGGCGCCGTGATGGGTCTCTACCGAGTTGTAAATGATAGACTTTTCTTGGGCAGTAAGCTCGCGGTTGGAGTCCAAGAATTTCTTGGTCCATGAGAGTGACATGGACACGTGTTCGGACAGCTTGTTGGCTTTGAGTGCAGCACCAAGCTTGATATCCATGCAGCATGCCCCAATACTGACTAAGTCCTCGTTGGCTTGGAGAATTTTAGCCAACTCCTTTCCTTTGGATAGCGCCATAAAAAGATGAACTCGAGAAGGTGCACCGTATTTAGAGATTTCTTTCTCCGCAAGACTGATTATTTTTGCGACTAGTTGCTTTGAAACCATAATTTGATTATCCCCTTTAGAGCCGTAGGTTGACAAGCCATAGCCAATGTCGCACAATGTAGGAGGAACCTATGGTCGACTCCCCTGCCCTACGGAGTCTGGTTTATCTATAGACTATAGGATTGCCTATAAAATAGCTATGGGGCTGGTAGTCACACGATTACCGTGTGCGGTGGGTGTGTATGTGCAAAAAGGTTGGATGTATCCCGCCCAAACTTAATTCTCGCTTATTGGCAGTCGAAAGTATATGAGTGCTAAGGGGTCCGTTCCTGGATTAGAGGATGCAATCACGGAGTACCTCGAGTACCTTACCGTCGAGCGGCAGGTGTCCCCTTTTACCATTCGCAACTATAAATTTTACTTGGGAAAGTTTGCGGGATGGTTACGTAAGTTTTATCCAGGTAAAGAATTGCCCGAGGTGACCTCTAAAATGCTCAAGACCTATCGGGTCTATTTGGCGCAGCACAAAAGTGACAAGGGCGAGTATTTGACCCCGGTTACCCAGAGTTATTACGTCATTGCTCTGCGGTCTATGCTGCGCTACCTGATCAGGCAGGACTACGAGGTGGTGTCGCCGGAGAGGTTGGAACTACCCAAAGGCAAGGAGCACAGTTTAAAATTTCTGGATTTCGGTCATGTAGAAGCAATGATTGAAAAGGTAGATGTAACGACTATTCAGGGACTAAGGGATCGAGTAATAATGGAAGTGCTTTTTTCGACGGGGCTGCGGGTATCGGAACTGATATCTTTGAACAAGTCG
>CAZBFT010000028.1:0-3472 GCA_964491465.1 uncultured Pseudomonadales bacterium | reverse complement strand
GGAAACGCGGGAGTTTGGGGTGGTCGGGAAAGGAAGGAAAGTGCGGGTAGTGTTCCTCTCGCCGAGAGCGGCCCAGTGGGTGGAGCGGTATTTGCGCGAGCGGGACGATCACTATCACCCGGTCTTTATCCGGCATGGTGGTACCAAACCACAGATAGATGACCCCAAGGCGGGAGAGAAATTGCGCCTGACTACTAGGACCATCCAGCGAATCATTACCAAGTACGGGCGGCTAGCACACCTACCCGTATCGATCACACCCCACGTACTGCGCCACAGCTTTGCCACGGACCTCCTAGCACACGGTGCGGGACTGCGGGAAGTGCAGGAAATGCTGGGGCACAAAAATATCGCCACTACCCAGATATATACCCACGTGACTAATCCACAACTGAAGAGCGTGCACGATAAATATCACAGCGGGAACGAATGATATTAGGGTTTTGATGCTTCGGCGATACTATTTTCTCGTGCTAATTTTTCGAGTACCTCTTTGATAAACTTTTTTGGATGGGATTCGGCAAATGCTTGGAGGGCCCAGACGCTTTCGCCGTCTGTCTCTCCATGCTTTAGGTCTGATTTGTCTGTAACGATCCTCTCTGTTGGAGCCATATGTCGACTATACCACTTTTGCGAGCAAGTCTAGAGTTAGCAGATATTGATAAATACGAGGTTAGCGGCTCAGGTTGATTGTGGCACGTTCTTGGTGTTTGACGAGGGCAAGATCGATGAGGCATGAGAGTAGGTCGGGATACGAGAGACCACTAGCCTCCCATAGTTTGGGGTACATACTAATCGGCGTGAATCCAGGCATGGTATTGAGTTCGTTGAGGTAGTACTCGTGAGTGTCGGCGTTGAGAAGAAAATCGATGCGAGCGAGCCCCCAGCAATCGAGGACTTGGAAGGCGAGCCTGGCGGTCTGCTGAATTTTTTCCGCAATATTTTCGGGGAGATTGGCAGGAATAATCGCCCGGCTGTTGTCATTAATGTACTTGGCGCCGTAGTCATAAAATTCATTGCCGGGAATAATCTCTCCGAGAACAGAAGTTTGGGGGGCATCATTGCGTCCCAAGACTGCGCACTCAATCTCGCGGGCGTGAGGGACGGCTTGCTCAACTACAACTTTGAGGTCGCGGGTAAGGGCGGCTTGGATGCCTTGGAGTAACTCTTTTTGGTTGTGGGCTTTGGTGATCCCGACGCTACTACCCTGGTTGGCCGGTTTGACGAATAAGGGGTAGGAGTTGGAGAATTTATGGAGCAAGTTGGCCAAAGTGGCAGCCTTTTTGGTTTCCCACTCCCCTCTCGTGAACCAAAAAAACGGAACCATCGGGATTCCGTAGGACTGACAAATGTTTTTTTGTAGAACTTTGTCCATACAAACTGCCGAGGCGGCGACACCGCAGCCGACATATGGTAGCCGCATGAGGTCCAGCATACCCTGGATAGTTCCATCTTCGCCGAAGGGACCATGCAGAACGGGGAAAATGACGTCCACGGCGTTTTCTGACAAAATATTCTCTACGGTATCGAGTGAGCGGTCGGCGGAGACGAGACCACTACTTAGGATGGGTGTATAGGAAGCGCTGATTTCTTTGGGGGTGATCCAAGTATTTTCTTTGGTGATTTTGACTGGCAGGACGGCGTACTTATTTTGATCGAGATTGGCGATCACTCCCTGGGCGGAAACAAGTGAGACTTCGTGTTCGGTGTTGGTGCCGCCGAAGATCACGGCAACTCTGATTTTTGTCATGTACCTTATTTTAACCTAATGGCAATCCGTTAATACGTTCTTAATCCAATTTTAGTTAAACTGGCGCTAAATAACATTACATAGGAGGAAAGAGTATGTGGCAACAATCTTTGACGAGTAAGCTGATAACCGGAGGAATGATTGCCTTGTCCTTGGGGACGAGTGGGGTGGCGGGGTATAAAGTTTTTGCAAACCGGGGGAGCGACTTGACCGTCCCTGAGGTAGGCACTCCTACTCCAACACCGGCGGCGTCGCAGACGAGCGCAGGGGCGGGGTTGGTCATGGACGCCCAAGCCGACGAGCAAACCATGGTTACCCAGGAGGGTAATTTGGAGGCGGGCGAGGTGATGCCCGAAGTGGTGGGCGAGGTACTACCTTCGCCTTCTATCCCTAGCATGGCGCCACAGCCCAGCAACTTTCCGGTGGCTCCCATGATCTCAGGGGGGCAATTTGATGACGACGGAGACGAGGATGAGTTAGAAAGTGAGGACAGCGATCATGATCGCGAGGAAAAACCAGAAGAAAGGGAACATGAAAACCAAGAGCAGGATGAAGATTAAAATTGGAGTGATTACAGTTTTGACCATGCTAGCCGTGGACTGGTGGATTTTGAGGCTGCGGGCCAAGTCGAGCGAGGGCGACGTCAGCCAACTTCCGAGCTACTCATCAGAAACTCTACTTACCTTTAATGGCAACGATCCGAGCAAACCAGTCTTGCTGGCCATGGACGGGTATGTATATGACGTCAGCGCCGGTGCCGCCGATTTTTACGGCCCAGGGCAGCCTTATCACGACTTGGCTGGCAAAGATGCGAGCTCGCAACTCCACTTATTTGGCGGAGATATCGTTAAGCGAAAATACAGCATTGTGGGAGTATACAAACCATGATGGGTTGGATGGCAATATTAACTTCACTGGTGGCGACGGTGCTATTGTGGGCGGCCGCCCAGCATGGGGTAAACGTCCCGGGGTTGCTGGTTGGAGCCAGGTTGACAGGGCTCGTGGGGATGATGCTTTTATGTTGGACTATTCTGGTTGCGGCCAGGCATAGCTACTGGGAAAAGCTATTTGGGGGCTTAGACCGGGTATACAAAGCTCACCAGATTATGGGGGGGATAGCCTTTACTCTGCTGCTAAATCATCCGCTACTACTGATCATGAACAGCTGGCCGGTCCCCACGGCGGCGGTCTATTTGCTGCCTGGGACCAACCTAGCGTATACCTTGGGACAGGCGGGGTTGTACCTGATGATGGTCTTGATTGTGCTGACCATATATGTCAACTTGCCGTATCGATTTTGGAAGTGGACCCACGAGTGGATGGGATTGGTCTTACTACTCGGTGGAGTACACAGCCTGTTGGTAGTATCGGACATCACCTCTGACTGGCCGCTGAAACTGTGGATGCTGGGGTGGACCGGTGTGGCTTTGGCAGCATATTTATACAAAAGAATTTGGTACTACGCTTTGATCAAACCCGCCAAGTACACGGTGGATAAAGTCGGACAACAGGCGGAGCTATTGGTCATGACCTTGACCGCCGGGCAGCGACGAGTTGAGTTTGAACCGGGACAGTATGGGTTTTTTAGTTTCCCGGACAAACCCAGGGATGAGCATCCATTTTCGATTCTGGGGAGTGGAGACGGCAGGTTGGTGATCGGAATCAAGATCAAGGGATCGTTTACAAAGAGGCTGAGTAAGCTTCCAAGGGGGGAATCATTGC